>NZ_JALDWB010000001.1:0-300000 GCF_023110435.1 Streptococcus oralis | reverse complement strand
TGTTAAAAAAGTTAAGAAGCTGGGTTTTCCCAGGTTTTCCAGAGGTACGGGCAAGATTCTTGCGGTTGAGCATGGTGTTGATAAAGCTGGACTTCCCAACATTTGACCGCCCTGCAAGGGCAATCTCTGGCAGTCCATCCTGCGGATAGTGGGACTTGTTTGCAGCACTGAGCAAGATTTCAGCATTGTGTGTATTGATTTCCATAGTCACCTCTAGGCTGTTTCTAGGATTGGTTTTTCCGTTCCATCGACAGCTTCTTTGGTGATGCGGACCAGTTTCACATTTTCTTGACTCGGTACTTCAAACATAACGTCTAGCATGGTTTCTTCGATGATTGATCGAAGACCACGCGCCCCTGTCTTGCGTTCGATAGCCTTATTGGCGATTTCTTGAAGGGCTTCATCGTCAAATTCCAACTCAACGTCATCATAAGAAAGCAAGGTTTGGTATTGTTTCACCAAAGCATTTCTTGGTTCTTTCAAGATGCGAACCAAGTCATCGACCGTCAATTGCTCAAGAGCTGCAAAAACAGGCAAGCGTCCAATCAACTCTGGAATAATACCGAATTTTTGAATGTCTTCTGCGATGATTTCTTGCATGTAGGAGCTGTTTTCATCAATCGCTTTATTATTTTGGCCGAAACCAATAACTTTTTCACCCAAACGTTGTTTAACGATTTCTTCGATGCCGTCAAAAGCACCACCCACGATGAAGAGGATATTCTTGGTATCCACCTGAATCATCTCTTGTTGTGGATGTTTGCGTCCACCCTGAGGAGGTACGCTGGCTACAGTCCCCTCGATAATCTTGAGAAGAGCTTGTTGCACTCCTTCACCCGAAACGTCACGTGTGATAGACACATTCTCGCTCTTCTTGGCAATCTTGTCAATTTCATCCACGTAGATAATCCCACGCTCTGCACGTTCGATGTTAAAGTCAGCAGCCTGCAAGAGTTTGAGGAGGATGTTTTCCACGTCCTCACCCACATAACCGGCCTCAGTCAGAGCTGTCGCATCTGCGATAGCAAAAGGTACGTTCAAGCTCTTAGCCAAAGTCTGAGCCAAGAAAGTTTTCCCTGAACCAGTTGGACCAATCATCAAGATGTTTGACTTCTGCAAATCCACATCTTCTGACTCTTCACGCGTATCGTGAAAATTGATGCGTTTATAGTGATTGTATACAGCCACTGCCAAGGCACGTTTGGCACGATCTTGACCGATCACATAGTGGTTCAAGATATTGAGGAGCTCGATTGGTTTTGGTACTTCAGACAAGTCTGCCAAGACTTCCTCAGCCAACTCTTCCCGAATGATTTCCTGGGCCAACTCCACACATTCATTACAGATAAAGGCATTGTTCCCAGCGATTATTTTCTTTACTTCTTCTTGGCTTTTGCCACAAAATGAGCAATAAACCATCATATCATTTTTCCTATTTGTAGGCATGATTTCCTTCCGTTCTATATTTTCATTCTATCTAAAATAAGGTCATATAAAAAGCATGGACACTGTTTACTAGATTGGTAAAAGCATTCAACCAGAGTAGGGCAGACAGTCCATAGCGCTTCTTACGAAAAGCCTGTGCTCCCGCCAAGATACAGATTACACACAAAAAAGCTGTGAAAAATCCAAATATACTGCGCTCCATTAGACTTCCTTTCTCTTTCGGTATTGGATGGTAAAATCATAGTCGTTTTTCTCATCTCGGGTATAAGATTTGCTTGCGACTGTCTCAAAACGAGACAAGTCAAACTCCTCAGGGAAATAGGTATCTCCCTCCACCTGAGCATGAATCTGTGTCACGATGATTTCATCTAAATAGGGCTCAAAAGCTTGAAAAATCTGTTTTCCACCAATGATATAGAGATTTTTTTCCTGACTCTGATACCACGCTAAAACAGACTCCACATCTTGGAATACGAGCGCTCCATCTATGACTTCGTCACTGTTTCGTGTCAAAATCAAGGTTTGGCGTTTGGGAAGCAGACGACGTCCCATTCCATCAAAGGTCACTCGTCCCATCAGTATAGCATGATTTAAAGTTGTTTCCTTAAAATGTTGCAACTCTGCTGGCAAATGCCAAGGGAGACGATCTTCCTTCCCAATCACCCCTTTTTCATCTTGGGCCCAAATGGCTATGATTTTCTTTGTCATGCTTCCATCCTTTTCATTGATACTACTATTTTATCAAAAAACTCCCAAAAAGACTGTTTTCAAATGCTCCCCAAAGAGAGAAAAGAAGCAGGCTAGTCTTAGCCTGCTTCACCTGTCACTAGGACATGCGTTTTTTTGCTTCTGATTCAATTTTTTCGACCACTTCTTGGATACTTAATCCAGTTGTGTCAAGGTAAACTGCATCCTCTGCTTGTTTAAGAGGCGAGGTTTCACGGTGACTATCCTTGTAATCACGTGCCGCAATCTCTTCTTTCAGAGTTTCCAAGTCAGTCTCAATCCCTTTAGCAATATTTTCCTTGTAACGTCGTTCTGCTCTCTCTTCAACAGAAGCCACTAGGAAAATCTTGAGTTCAGCTTGTGGTAAAACAACTGTCCCGATATCACGCCCATCCATGACAATACCACCTTGCTGGGCAATCTCCTGTTGGAGAGAAACCAGTTTCTCACGTACTTCAGGAATGGCAGCAATACTTGAAACCTTGTTGGTCACCTCATTTTCGCGAATAGGATGAGTAATATCAACATCGCCAACAAAGACAAGTTGCTCACCTGTTTCCGAACGTCCAAAACTAATGGGGTGTTGGTTAAGAAGCTCAAGAAGTTGGTCTACATTTCCTGCATCCAACTGGTGCTTGAGTGCTATATAAGTTGCAGCACGGTACATAGCGCCCGTATCGAGATAAGTGTAACCAAAATCCTTAGCAATAATCTTTGCGACTGTACTCTTACCACTGGAAGCAGGACCATCAATAGCAATTTGAATTGTCTTCATTTCCGACTCCTATCTAGTCTTGATGACATCACCAGGGTTGGCAAACCAAGTTCCTGATGACATATGAGAAGGATTCAGAGCTTCTAGCTGGGCAATGGAAATCCCTGCACGTTGAGCAAGAGCGGCTTCTCCTTCTCCAGGTTGCACAGTAAGCGTTCCTTCTCCATCTGTGTGTTCTTCAGAACTACTTTCTGAAGGAGTTGATTCTTTCGTTTCTTGAGCTTTACTAGTAGAGGAAGAAGACTCTTCCACTTTAGAGGTTGACGATGGAGCTGAAGAATCATAAAAATCCTTCAAAGCTGCCGTGCGGTTACTTCCTCCAGTAGAAAGGTAAATCAATACGACAACCATCGCTACAACGATTACAAAGAAGAGACTAGCTAGAATGGTCAAGACACGATTGGCAACAGCACCTTTTCCTTTTTGTTTACGGTGACGACGCTCTAATCTTGTTTCTTCTTCTCTGTTGTCATAAATATCTTCTTGCCACGGTTCTTTTGCCATACCTTACTCCTTGTATTTTTTTCATTTTCTTATTACAATATAAACATGAAAGTCACACTTATACCTGAACGATGCATCGCCTGCGGGCTTTGCCAAACCTATTCTGAACTCTTTGATTACCATGATAATGGAATCGTTCGATTTTACGATGATCCAGTTGAATTGCAAAGAGAAATCGCTGAGACCAGCGATGTTCTGGAGGCTATCAAACAGTGCCCTACACGTGCACTTCTCAAAGATCCATCATAGTTTAAAAGGGAGATTGATTTTGTTGATTCTTTTTGTCACTTTAATCCCTTCATCTACTAGTTTAGCATATTTCAAGGTAAAATTATAGTCTTTTCCGATTATTTTTTCCCTTCAAAAATAGAAAGATCACTTTTTTCTTTGATGAGATAGAGTGGTCTTTTTTTGGTCTCTAGATAAATCTTACTGATATACTTGCCGAGAATCCCAATGGTCAGGAGTTGAATTCCTCCAAGAAAAAGAATAACAGCCATCAGAGAGGTCCAGCCAGATGTCGGATTCCCTAAGATAAGGGTTCGAAAAACCACAAAAACAGTCATCATAAAAGAAATAAAACAAGATAGGAGTCCCGCTACAAAGGCTATACTCAAGGGAAAATCTGAAAAGTTAAGAATCCCTTCAATCGAGTAGAAAAAGAGCTGTCTAAAACTCCAACTGGTCTTGCCAGCCTGTCTTTCGACATTTGGATAGTCAAGATAGTGCGTTTTAAAGCCCACCCAGGCAAATAGGCCCTTAGAAAAACGATTGGACTCAGTTAAGGCTAAAATAGCATTCACCACAGACCGTCTCATCATCCGAAAATCACGAACACCTGATGGCAGAGCTACTGGGCTGATTTTTTGCATGAGGCGGTAAAAGATGTCAGCGCAGAAACTGCGAAAGAAGGGTTCTCCCTCCCGACTGGTTCTCCGTGTCCCAATACAGTCTAAATCTGCATTCTGGTCTAGTAAGGCTTTCATTTCAAGCAACATACTAGGAGGATCCTGGAGGTCTGCATCCATCACGACCACCAAGTCTCCAGTCGCATGCTGCAAGCCTGCATACAGAGCCGCTTCTTTCCCAAAATTTCTCGAGAAAGAGATATAATGTACCGCAGGATTTTGTACCCGATAGGCCTTCAAAAGCTCCAAAGTGCCGTCGCTTGAACCATCATCCACAAAGACATACTCGATCTCTGCTCCTAATTCTGGAAGCAGTGCTTCAACAGACTGATAAAAAAGAGGAAGTACTTCCTCTTCGTTTAGACATGGGACAATGATTGAAATCATCATCTTAGTCTTCAAATCCATTTGGATGCTTGCTTTGCCAACGCCATGCGTCTTCACACATTTGAGTAATGTCGAGTTCTGCTTCCCATCCGAGCTCTGCTTTAGCTTTTGCTGGGTCTGAGTAGCAGGCAGCGATATCACCTGGGCGACGTTCTACGATGCGGTAAGGAATGGGACGTCCCACTGCTTTTTCCATGTTTTGGATAATTTCAAGAACTGAGTAACCTTTACCTGTTCCAAGGTTATAAACATTAAGACCTGAACCTTTTTGGAGTTTTTTCAAAGCTGCAACGTGGCCTTTGGCTAGGTCTACGACATGGATATAGTCACGAACACCAGTTCCATCTTCTGTATCGTAATCATCTCCAAAAACTTGTACTTGTTCTAGTTTGCCCACTGCCACTTGTGAAACATAAGGCAAGAGATTGTTTGGAATTCCATTAGGATTTTCTCCCAAGTCTCCACTTTCATGCGCTCCGATTGGGTTAAAGTAACGAAGCAAGACCACATTCCATTCTGAGTCTGCTTTGTAGATATCCGTCAAAATTTCCTCTAACATGAGCTTAGTACGACCGTATGGATTGGTCACTGAAAGTGGGAAATCTTCCAAGATCGGAACTGTATGAGGATCTCCGTAAACTGTCGCAGAAGAACTGAAGATGATGTTCTTACAGTTGTTTTCTTCCATGGCTTTCAAAAGGCTGACAGTTCCAGCGATATTGTTGTCATAGTAGGCAAGAGGGATGCGTGTTGATTCGCCAACAGCCTTCAAACCAGCAAAGTGAATGACACCAGTCGGCTCTTCCTGCTTGAAAATATCTCTGAGGGTATCTGTGTCACGGATATCTGCCTCATAGAAAGGCACTTCAACACCTGTAATTCTCTCAACAACTTCTAAACTCTTACGATTGCTGTTGACAAGATTATCCACCACAACGACTTGATGACCTGCTTGGATTAACTCAATAACAGTGTGGGTTCCGATAAATCCGGCACCGCCAGTTACCAAAATCTTTTCTTGCATCTTTTTTCCTCGATTCTCGGATTATTTTTTCTTATTTTACCATTTTTGATAGGGAATGTCATTTGCCATCCTAAACTACCTGCTAAAATTTCAGTAAAATTTTATTCACTTTTTACTCGTTTGACATAGTTTGCAATTGGATAGTTTACTGGATCTAAGGTCAACCCCTTGTCTTGAACCAATTGGGCTAGATGGTAGCCAATGATAGGACCCGTTGTGAGGCCTGATGAACCTAGTCCACTGGCTGCATAAACACCTGATAATCCTGGCACCTGTCCAAAGAAAGGAGAGAAATCACTAGTATAGGCACGGATTCCTACTCGCTCACCTCTTATAGTAGCTTCAGCCAAGGCTGGGTAGTATGGCAAGGCTGCTTCCTCCATTTGTTGGAGCAAGGTTTCATCCACTGTCAAGTCAAATCCCATGTCATTTTCATGAGTAGCTCCTAGGGACAATTTCCCGCCTGCAAAAGGAATTAAATCCCACTCTCCTTCTGGCATGACAACAGGGTAAGATTCTAGGTCTTTGGAGAGCTGATAGTCTCGGAGTTGTCCCTTTTGGGGACGAACATCTACCTCATAACCTAAAGGTTCCAAAACATCCCCCAACCAAGCTCCCGTAGCCAAAATAACCTGATCAAACACATCTTCGCCAATCTGGTAACCTGATGTTAAAGGTGTCAGACTCACTTTTTCTTTGACCAGCTTGACCTGACTGGCTTCTAGCAGACAAGTCACTAAGAGCTGGCCATCCACCCGTGCCCCACCAGAAGCATAGAGCAGGCGGTCAAATCCCTGCAAATCAGGGAATAATTCATTTGCAGACGCTTGGTCCAGAATGGCTAACTGACCTATCAAGGGAGAATCTTCTCTGCGCTTGAGGGCTAGTTCATAGAGCTCTTCCAACTTGGATTCATCCTTTTTCAGGAGAAAAACTCCCGAACGCTGGTAAAAGTCGATTTCCTGACCAGACTTTTCTAAATCAGCCAACAAATCCACATAAAAGTCAGCTCCCAAGCGCGCCATCTTGTACCAGGCTTTATTACGGCGTTTGGAAAACCAAGGACTGATAATTCCCGCTGCTGCCTTGGTTGCCTGACCTTGACCATAGTCAAAAACGGTCACCTCTAGGTCGCTTTCTTTCGCGAGGTAGTAGGCAGCTGTCGCCCCTACAATCCCTGCTCCAATAATGGCAACTTTTTTCATTGTCTTCACCTTCTAACTAGATATGGTGGAAAGGATTAGTCGATGCTTGACTAGGCAAGATATCAATAGTCCAGCCCTTCTCTGCCTTCCATTGAGTGAGGAGTGCAGCGATTTTTTCCACAAAAAGCACTTCGATATAATGCCCCGGGTCCAATGCCAGCAAGTCTTCAGACAACATATCCTGAGCTGTGTGATAGTAGATATCCCCAGTGATGTAGACATCTGCCCCCTTTGCCAAAGCATCAGGATAGAAAGACTGACCACTACCACCGCAAATGGCAACTCTTGAAATTTCCTTCTTCAAATCACTCTCTTGATAATGCACCATGCGAAGACTATCTAGACCAAAGACTTGCTTGACATGCTGAGCAAATGCTCCAAAAGTCTGTGGTTGAATGTCACCAATACGCCCAATCCCACGTTCTGGGCCTGTTTCCTGAAGATAGGTCGTCTCCTCAATGCCTAGCATCTGGCAAAACCAGTCATTGAGGCCATTTTCAACGATATCAATATTGGTATGACTGACATAAACTGCGATGTCATGCTTGATCAGGTTGATGTAAATCTGATTTTGCGGACGGCTGGCTACCAAGTCCTTGATAGGACGAAAGATCGGCGCGTGCTTGACGATAATCAAGTCCACATCCTTTTCAATGGCCTCTGCCACCGTCTCTTCACGAATATCGAGGGCAACCATGACTCTTTGGATATCCTTGTCTAGAGTACCGATTTGCAGACCACGGCTGTCTCCCTCCATAGAAAATTCCTGTGGGCAAAAGCCTTCATAAGCTTGTATTACTTCACTTGCTAGCATGGAGTACCTCCTTGATGGCTTGAATTTTATCTACCAGAACTTGACGTTCCATCAGATTTTTTTCTGGGATTTGGCCAAGAGCAAATTCTAGCTTAGCTGCTTCTTTTTGCCATTTTTGGACAAAGACTGGACTGACTTCTTTGGACAAGAAAGGACCAAAGCGAACATCACTTGCTGATAGCTTCATTTGTCCCGCTTCCACAACCAAAATCTCGTAGAATTTGCCAGCTTCTTCTAGGATGCTTTCGGCTACAATCTGAAATCCGTTGTCTTGCAACCAGATGCGCAAGTCGTCTTCACGATTATTGGGCTGTAGGATTAATCGTTGGACACTAGCCAACTTGTCCAACCCTTCCTCCAAGATCGTAGCAATCAATCGCCCTCCCATACCAGCAATGGTGATGACCGACACTTGGTCTGTCTCTTCAAAAGCTGCCAAGCCATTGGCTAAACGAACTTGGATTATCTCCTTTAGACCGTGAGCCTCAACATTCTTGACCGCTGACTGGTAGGGACCTTCCACCACCTCACCTGCAATAGCGCTTTTGATCTGTCCTCTTTCGACCAAGTCGATCGGCAGATAAGCATGGTCACTCCCCACATCTAGTAAAACGGCCCCTTGTGGCACAAAGGAAGCAACCAATTCTAATCTCTTTGAAATCATCTTCTCTCACTTTCCAAAACTCTATTACCTCTTATTATACCATATTTCAGCTAGCAATCTTACACCTAAAAAGACCGCAATCCACAGATTGCAGCCTTTCTTTATTTTTTCGCTTGATAACGACTGGTTAGAATAAAAATCACGGTAAAGACCAGCATCATGGCCCCATAAATAGGCAACGTTTGTCCAGTCAAGGTCGAAATTTCAAGCAGTTTTTGAATCCTTGGGAAGAGAGCTGTGGCTAGGAAGCCTCCCACAGACCAAACAATCAAGAGGGCACGCCAGAAGGTGAATGGCATACAGGCTCTAAATACAGATAAGAATCCGATAGAGCCTAAGAGATAATAGAGTAGGGTTGAGATTTCTATCTCAGACCAACCTTGACTCGCTCCAAATATTTTCACAAAAAGGACACTAAATATGATCATGAGTGCACTTGGTAGGGCGCGAAGCATGGATCTTCTGAGGAAATTTGGCTCAACAGGTTTGATATTTCGCTCAAAAGTCAGAACGAATGGTGGGAAACCTTCCACGAACTGGTCAATCATGGTAATCTGGATTGGAATGAAGGGGAAAATTAAAATCCATTCAGACCGTCCCAGAAGAACACTGGCGATACAGATAACTGCCAACAGGAAGGAATAGATGGTCTTAATCAAGAAAATAGGTGCGATATGGGCGATGTTATTAACCACACGACGACCTTCAAAGAGAATCTCAGGAACATCATTAAAGTCTGAGTTCAAAAGAACTAGATTGGCAATTTGACGAGTCGCAGGATCCCCCTCAGCCATCACGATAGAACAATCCGCCTCACGAAGAGCAAGAATATCATTAACACCGTCCCCTGTCATTGCTGTTGTATGCCCTGCTTTTTTCAGCGTTTGGATGATGAGTTTCTTTTGATGAGGGGAAACACGTCCGAAAATAGCTGTCTCTTCAGCCATGGCAATCAATTCCTCATCCGTGATTTTTGAGCAATCAACATAGCTTTGATAGTCCGCAAAGCCAGCCTTCTGGGCAATGCTGGATACAGTGACCGGATTGTCACCAGAGATAATCTTGAGGCCCACTTCCTGAGAACGGAGATAGTCTAGTGTTTCAGCTGCCCCTTCTCGTATCGGATCCAAGATCTCGAGCAGTGCCAAGGCTTGAATATCAGATGGTTTCTGTGGTTTGTGGTGGTCTAGTTTTTCCTGACTGAGTGCCAAGACCAAGACACGTGACCCTCTCTCCAAGGCCTCTCTGGCTTCAGGGACTTCATTTTCAAGCAACATCTCAGGTGCACCTAAGAAAACTGTCCCTAGCCCTTCTAACTCCATAGCTCCCCACTTACGGTCACTAGAGAAAGGAAGATTGGAAATCATAGGATAGGCAACCTGTCCTTGGAAACACTGGCGAATGGCTTGGGCTGTTGGATTTTTATCCTCACTATGAGATATATAGCTGGTCAGAATGCTGGCAATAGTCTCTTCACTGTAGGTTTGAGTCAGCGGAAGAACTGCCTCCACCTGCATCTTTCCTTGAGTGATGGTTCCCGTCTTGTCCAAACAAAGCATATCCACACGCGCCAAGGTCTCGACAGAGTACATCTCCTGCACCAATACCTTTTTCAGACCAAGCTTAATCACCGCAGTCAAGAGCGAAGTGATGGTCAAAAGGGCAATTCCCTTAGGCAACATCCCCAAAAGGGCTGTCGACGAATTTACAACGGATGACTTGAGGGGCAAACCTTTTAACATCAAGGCTTCTAGCAGGAGAGCTAGACCAAAGGGACTGATAATCTTCCCAGTAAAACCAGCTAGCTTGTCCAGCGATTTCATGATACGGGAATTGATCGGTTTCACGGTCTTAGCTTCCAGCATGAGTTTGGAAGCATAGTTGTCTGCCCCGACATGGTGAACTTGAGCCAAAACTGCGCCACTAGCTAGGAAACTTCCTGATAAAAGCAAGGCATCCACTTCTTTTTGCACCAAATCACTCTCACCCGTCAACATGGCTTCATTGACTTCCGCAAATCCTTCCAGAACCAGAGCATCACTAGGAATCTGCTCTCCCGCAGACAAACGAATGACATCTCCTAGAACCAATTCTTCTGGATTGATGGCAATTTCCTGACCATCACGGATGGTTTTGACCTTTTCCTTGGTCATGAGATTGAGCTTGTCCACCATATGTTTGGCCCGTAGCTCGGTCACAATCCCTGAAAAAGCGTTAAAGCAGATAACAGCAAAGAAAACCAGATTGCTCCAAGCCTGCACAAAGGCCAGCGCTAGAGCGATAACAAAGTTTAATGCGTTAAAAAGTGTAAAAACATTTCGTTTGATGATTTGCCAAGTACTGGTACTGGCCGAAGCGGTAAAGTCATTTATCAAACCTTGAGCCTGTCTTTCCTTGACTTCTCTTTGGGTTAATCCCATTATCTTATTTTTATCCATAAATTCTATCATATCATTTTTTTTAAAAGAATTCTAATCCCATCTAAAACTGTTGACTGATAACTGAAAAAGTTTGCCAGTAGTCTTTTGATAAGGTATAATAATAAAAGCAATACAATCGAAGGAGATCTCATGTTTTATACTTATTTGCGTGGACTAGTCATGCTGATCTTGTGGTCCATCAATGGCAATGCCCACTACCACAATACTGATAAAATCCCTAGTAAAGATGAAAACTATATCCTCGTCGCTCCTCATCGTACTTGGTGGGATCCTGTTTACATGGCCTTTGCGACCAAGCCAAAACAGTTCATCTTTATGGCCAAAAAAGAGCTGTTTAACAACCGTATCTTTGGCTGGTGGATCCGTATGTGTGGGGCCTTTCCTATCGACCGGGAAAATCCTAGCGCCTCTGCTATCAAATACCCTATCAATGTCCTCAAAAAAAGTGACCGTTCCCTTATCATGTTTCCTAGTGGTAGTCGCCACTCGACAGATGTCAAAGGCGGAGTTGCTCTGATTGCCAAGATGGCTAAGGTCCGTATCATGCCAGTTACCTATACTGGTCCCATGACCTTGAAAGGTTTGGTTAGCCGTGAACGTGTGGATATGAACTTTGGAAATCCTATCGATATCTCAGACATCAAGAAAATGAATGATGAAGGAATCGAAATGGTTGCAGATCGTATCCAAGCAGAATTCCAACGTTTGGATGAAGAAACCAAGCAATGGCACAATGATAAAAAACCAAACCCACTCTGGTGGTTTGTCCGCATCCCTGCCCTTATCCTTGCAGTGCTTGTTGGTATCCTAACGATTATCTTTACCTTCATCGCAAGTTTTATCTGGAATCCAGATAAGAAGAGAGAGAAACTTGGTTAAAAAATACAATTATCCCTTGGCTTTTACCAAGGGATATTTCTTTTATGCAATTTTCCATTTTTGGGCCAACCAATTGGAAAAGGCTAGGAATCGTTCAGCCACTTGCTCATGATGCCCATAGGGATCAAAGACAAACTGACCAGTCGGATAGTGTTTCTGAAGACTGGTATGAATCTGCTCAGCATAGACTGGTGCTTGAGCCAAGCGATTGATATGATGGGCTCCCTCTGTTTGACCATTCTGTAAATACAGTAAACAGTCCAAATTTTTCACCTCTTCTTCCCTGCAATAAGTCACAAAATCAGGAAACCAAAAGGAACCGCAGATAGAGAAGATACAGGAGACCTTGTCAAAGCTGAAAAGACTGTATACTGCTGCTAGACCACCTAGTGAGTAACCTCCATAGGCAAGGCGATTTTTGTCCAGGCGATAAAGCGACTGCAGCTTGTCTAAAAGACCTCCAAATAAATGACCATGATAGGCATTTGCCTGACCACCAAAATCTGGAGCCCCATCCCTTAAAGCAGATGCCTTCCAGGGAGTGTAGTCATCTAGGCGATTTTTAGAGGTCAAGCCCACTAAAATCACAGATTCTGAAAGGGAAGATAGAAAATTCAAGTTTCCATCATTCAAGAGAATAGCTGGATAGGTTTGGTTGGGATCATAGGTCGAAGGAAGGCTGATCTTAACTTGAATCCCTTCCCAATCAAACTCATTATTTATTGATAAAGTCATTGATTTTCTCAAGGGAATCAATCACTGCTGGACCATAGTCCATCAACTCATCGTAAGAAATGGTCATGATTTTTTGATTCTTAATTGCAGGAACGTTTTCTAAAACTTCATTTGCCTTCATCAACTCTACTGCATTGGCATCCAATTTTTTGTTGCGGTCGCTGGTTACATAGATAATCAACTCAGGATCCATTGACACGAGATTTTCCAAGGTCAAGCCTGATGTTCCCGTTGCAACGTTGGTATAACCAAGTTGATTCAACAAGCTCTCTTGCAAAGCAGACTTGTAAGCACCAAAGGTTTCGTCATTATAAGCAACCATAATCAAAGCCTTTTTCTTTTCACCTTGGCTTGCTGGGTTTGCTTTCTTAACAGCGTCAATTTTAGCTTGTAATTGGGCTGCGTATTCATTAGCCTTGTCCTGAACATTGAAAATCATTCCAAGATTTTTGACATCTTCTACGATATTTCCCAAATCTTGCTGAATCGTTGAGAGAGAAGCTTTTTGCGTATAGACCGGGATTTTGTTTTCATTCCAAGCGCTAACTGTTCCCAAGGATTTTTCTGAAAACATCATGTTTCGACCCATCACCGCATCTGGTTCATAAGAAAGGACTGTCTCTTGAGAAACTGTTTTTTTATCGCCAATTTGAGGAATCGTCGCAATCGCATCCTTGTATTTACCTGTTACAGCATTGTCCGGGTTGAGCATGCCAGCAATTTTATCCTTCAAGCCTAACTCCAACAAGATTTCAGTTGTTGAAAGATTATTGGTGATAACTTTTTCAGGTGCCTTGTCAAAGATTTGTTCGACTTCATTCCCCTTAGCATCATAGGTCTTGACCGTGAATGGATAAGTCGTCTCTGTGCTGGCCTTTTGACTTGTTTCTGTGCTAGACTGTGTGGTAGCTTTTTCTGTAGTAGTGTTGCCACAAGCTGCCATGGTTAAGGTAGCTACTGTTACGAGTAAAATGCTTAGTGTTTTTTTCATATTGTTTTCCTTTTCATTCTTATAAATAGTGAATCATGGCTTGCTGATCCTCGGTCCAAGTAACCTGACTTTGAACTCCGTATACAATTTGCAATGACTCAGGGGTGATAGTCTCCTTTGGAGTCCCTTGGTAAAGGATTTCTCCCTCTTTCATCAGATAGAGATAATCCGAATAGCGACAAGCAAGTTGAATATCATGCAGGACAGCTAGAACATTGACCTTGAGATTCTTCACAATGGCCAACAAGTCTAACTGGTACTTGATATCCAGGTGATTGGTAGGTTCATCCAGGAGCAAGAGAGTCGGTTCTTGCGCCAAGGCGCGGGCTAATAAGACTCGTTGTTTCTCCCCCCCTGACAGAGACGAATAGAGACGAGTTTTCTTCTCGAGCATATCCACCTTGACGAGAGCATCTTGAACGAGAGCATAATCTCTTTCCTTTTCCTTCTGTAAAAAAGAGAGGTGGGGAGTTCTTCCCAGCAAGACGATTTCCTCAACTGTACAATCAAACTGCAATTGATTAAACTGGGTGACAACTGCCATTTGCTTAGCTGTTTCTTTGAGTGACCAATGCTCCAGTGGCTTTCCATCTAGGCTTATCAAGCCTTTGTCCGCCTTTTCCTGACGATAGAGGAGTTTAAGCAGGCTGGTTTTCCCACTTCCATTCGGTCCTAGTATCGTGTGAAATTGATGCCCCTCAACCTTAAGAGAAACTCCTTTTAAGATTTTTTTCTCTCCTAGTCCAAAGTGGACATCCTGACAAATCAAGTCCATATCAGGCCCTCACCTCCCTTCGCCTACCTCCAACAATGTAGATAAAGAAGGGAGCACCTACTAAGGCTGTGAAAATACCAATAGGCAACTCGGCATTTGGAATGATGACACGAGAAAGCACATCTGCCCAGACGACGAAGAGAGCACCCAGTAAGGTCGCAACAGAAAAAAGCCTCCTGTAATTCGTTCCTACTAACCCTCGAGCTAAGTGAGGAGTAATCAGACCAACAAATCCAATAATCCCACAAGTCGCCACCAAGACTGCTGTCAGCACAGCTACCATGGTCACATAAAGATACCAATAAAAGCGTAAGGGAATCCCCAAAGTTAAAGCAGCCTCATCACCCATCATCATTGCATTGAAAACGCGATACTGGGTAGCGAAAAATAGAAAGGCCAATCCTACTACTATAGTTGGCAGGACCAAGTCAGACCAAGTAGTCCCTGCAAGCGAACCCATGGTCCAAAACTTAATGGTCATCACACTGTCAGCATTAGCGCCAACTGAGATAATAAAGTTGGAAAAAGCTAAAAAGAGAGCATTGACCACCGTTCCTGATAAGATCAGACTAGAAGTCGTCATCCTTCCCTGCATAGAGGCGATGATGAGGACAGCGATTGTTGCCAAAATAGCTCCAAGAAAAGCTCCAAGGCTAATCATCACTTTTAAACCAAGAATGATGCTCAAGGTTGCCCCTAGAGTTGCACCCGCAGATATTCCTAAGACATAAGGCTCTGCGATGGGATTGTTCACTGTAGACTGCATCACGCTACCACACATAGAAAGACCAGCCCCTACTATCAGACCTAACAATACTCGGGGGAATCTCATGTTCCATACAATGGCAAGAGTAGACTTGGAAACCTCTCCTATCTCAAGAGGAAAACCCAACCTGCTCAAAATTATCCGATAGGTATCTCCTAAATCAATCGCAACGGACCCCATAGAAACAGCTAGAAAGAGCGAAATCCCTAAAACAGCTAACAAAATACCCAAAAACAACACAAATTGCAGGTCCCTTCGGCTTCCAGAAAATTTGGAAAGCATGCAAACCTCCTTTGATAGAATCTTAAAAATTTAGAAAATTCTCATAAAAAGTATACCATATTTCTATTAGATGAACAAGGATAGAAACATATATAGAAAAAGCCCACTGAAATCAGAGAGCTGATTTAAGCTCGGGCTAAAATCCATACAAAAGAAAAAAGCTACCCAATTTAGAGTAGCCTCATTATCAAGATATGCTCAATTGAACACGGCCTAAGCACTTGGCAAAAACAAAAAGCCCTCTGAAGTCAGAGAGCCAATTTGAGCTCGGGCTAAAATCCTAGTGAAAAAGATGAAACTCCTTGTGTTCATCGAACACTGCGTCGTTTCCCTATTTTCATACGGATTTTTAACGCCCTTAGCATCATGATTAACGACGAAGTCCTAGAGAGTTGATTAACTCACGGTAACGGTTAACGTCGTTTTTACGCAAGTATGCAAGCAAGTTACGACGGCGACCGATTTTCTTCATCAATCCACGGTAAGTAGCGTGGTCTTTTTTGTGTTGTTTGATGTGTTCGTTAAGGTGGTTGATTTCCCAAGTAAGGACAGCAACTTGAACCTCTACTGAACCTGTATCACCTTCGTGACGTGCATATTGTGCGATGATTTCATTTTTTTTCTCTTTTGAGATTGCCATGATATTTCTCCTTTTTATTTGGCTTCATCCGAGTGACAGGTTGGCATGCCTGTAACCAAGAAGAAGTTATTTGTCTTTACGACAGTTCTTATTCTACCAAGAAGTAGAGACTTTGTCAACTGATTTACTGTTTAAAACCGTGAATTACTCTACTGATTTCAGGGCTTCGAGCATATCCACTTTTCTCAAGTGGTGATTGACAAGGAGACCTAGTAAGGCTAATATTACAGTCACTGCGACGATTGGAAGAGCATAGACTTCCCAGCTGACTTGTGGATAAAAGAGTATGGTGGTAGGAGAAATCATTTGGATCAAAAATTGATGTAAATAGTGCCCAGCTACCAAACCGAGAGCAATCCCCACAAGGGACAGCACCATAGTCTCACGGTAGATATAGAGGGTCACTTCTTTATTGTGGAAACCGAGAACCTTGATAGTGGAAAGTTCACGGATACGCTCTGCGACATTGATATTGGTGAGATTGTAAAGAATGACAATGGCTAGCAAGACGGAAACAAGTACAAGGATTGCCATGGTTTTATTGAGCGAACTAGCCACGGATTCAAAGAGATGGATGGCCGTCGCATTTTGGACGACCCCAGAAACAGCAGGTTTTTCCATGAAGGTAGCAGCTTCTTTCTCCGTATTGGAAGGTGTTGGATCTTTTAATTTTACTAGGTAGGTATTGTCTTTTGGACTGGTGCCGTAGACTTGTTCGTATGTCGCTCGGTTGAGATAAACAAAGTGTCCAACATAATTTTCAGAAATAGCCGCGACCCTGATTTCCTTCCCATCAAGCTCCAGCTTATCCCCAACCTTAACACCTGCTAGTTGGGCTAGTTTTTGACTCACGACCGCTCCATCAGTGATCTCCACCTCTTGCCCATTTTCCTGTAATGCGATAAAGGGCTTGAAGTCTTCTCTGCTTGTGACCATTATGGTAATGGTCTGAAGTCCTGCTTTTCCTTTAAAATCTTTTTCAATGGATTTAGAGTAAATCTTTTGATAAGCGTGGATCGATTCAGCTTGCAAGGCACTTTCTAAATCTGCTTTTTCTTGCTCCGTCGCACTGCTCTTTTCCGCTACAATCATCTGGTATTGCTGGATTTGTTCAAATTGACGCTCCACAACTCCTCCCACAGATGACTGAATGCCAAGACCTGCAAATAGGAGAGCAACCGAACCCGCAACTCCAAAAATGGTCATCAACATTCGTTGCTTATAACGGAAAATATTTCGCGCCGTAACCTTATGAGTGAAGCTCAAACAGCTCCAAATAAAGCTCAGGCGTTCCAGCAAAATCTTTGATCCTTTAACGGGAGGTTTGGGAAGCAAGAGTTGGGCTGCTTCATCGTGTAATTCCCTCCGTGCCACCAGATAAGCCGGCAAAACGCTGGATACCCAACTTAAGGCTAGGGCAAGGAGGCTATAAGACCAATAGAAATACTCGTGACTTTTCCCAACGACCATTCCAGTTGTTATAACATCCGAAATCACGCCTGCAAGGAGATAATGTCCTAGAAGCGTTCCTAAAATGGTTCCTACAGTTCCTGCAAGAAAACCATAGAGGACAAACTTGGCAATTATATCTTGATTCCGGTAACCTAGGGCCTTGAAAATACCGGCATTGGTACGCTCTTCATCTACAAAGCGAGTCATAGTAGTAAAGGTCACCATTGCAGCGACCATATAAAGCACCACTGGGAAGATATTCCCGACAGAACGAATGCTTGCTGAAGCGTTACTATACATGAGATAGCCTTGACCACCTGGCATGGTTTGGCGGTTGTATACGTGGTATTTCGGCTCTGCCAGTTCATCAAGCTCTTTCTGACGCTGTTCAAGCTTCTCTTTTTCCTTGGCTAGATTACTCTCTGTCTGAGCCATTTTTTCTTTTTCGGTAGCCAATTCTTCCTTAGCTTTTGTCAATTGCTCCTTGGCTTGACTCTTTTGAGGCTCTGGCAAAGCGGTCGCTTGTTCTTCTTGCGTTTTCAAGCGACTTTCAGCCTGCTCTAACTGAGTCTTGCCTTTTTGAAGGTTCCTTTCAGCTGTTTGGAGCTGCTCTTTCCCATCTTCCAAGCTCTTTTGCCCATTTGATTTGATACTTGCCAATCTTTTTTGACCATTATCAGCCAGCAAGTCTTGCAACTCTTCCTGATATTGGGCTCGTTTCGTCTTATAGTCTGATGAAAAAGCATCCAGATTTTTTAGATCATCATAGCGCACACGCGCAATACTATAAACATCTGAATCAAACTGGCTGGGTAAAATCACTCCATAGCCAGCCAAGCTTCCATTTCCACTGCTAGCACTCCCTAAGTCTTTTTGAGAAAGCATCTCACCCGACTGAACAAATCCAGTAATGGTGAAAGATTGGGATTTTAGGACGGACTTTTCTTCTTTCTTGCTAAAGGTGATAGTCTGCCCAATCTGATAGCGGTCTTTCCAGAAATCAGCCAAGGCAATTTCCTCATCAGCTTCTGGCAGTCGACCTTCTGTCACTTGGAAGGTTGAAATACCCTCTGGCTTGGAATAAAGTCGAACCGCATCTTCGCTATGTTCAACTGTTAGGTCTGCCATATAGCCAAACTCAACATTTGCTCCTTGAAGGGTCTTTAGTTCTTCCTGGTCTTCTTTATCCAAACCATAATCAGCTATCACTGCCAGATCCAAGGTATTGGCTTTACGGAGATACTCTTCTGCCGTACGTTCCATATTTGGACTAGTCACTTTGAGCCCTACTAGAGCTAAAGAACCCAGCATCATCAAGGTCAGGATAGAAGCAAAGCGTCCCTTGGAAGCAATCACCGACTGGAGCAAGTCTTTTCGGTATGTTTTTTTCATGCTAATACTCCAATATTTCGATATCCTGTGGACGCTCATTGATTGTTACGCTCTTAACCGTGGCATCGCACATGTGAATAACCCGATCTGCAATAGGAGCTAGCGCGCTATTGTGGGTCACGATAATCACCGTCGCTCCTTTTTGACGAGACATGTCTTGGAGAATCTTCAAGACTTGCTTCCCCGTTTGGTAATCCAAGGCACCCGTCGGTTCATCACAGAGGAGAATTTTAGGATTTTTGGCTACAGCGCGTGCAATTGAGACTCGCTGTTGCTCCCCTCCAGAAAGCTGGGCTGGAAAGTTATTGAGCCGATGATCTAGCCCCACATCTTTGAGCACCTGCTCTGGATCCAAGGCATCAGCTACAATTTCTGAGGCCAACTCCACGTTTTCCTTGGCTGTCAGATTGGAGACCAGATTGTAAAACTGAAAAACAAAGCCTACATCTTCACGACGATAGTTTGTTCGTTGGTGCGAACTATAGTTGGCGATATTGACACCATCAATCCAAATCTCCCCCTCATCATTGGTATCCATACCTCCTAAAAGATTGAGAACTGTTGATTTTCCAGCACCTGAAGCACCTAGAATGATAACCAGCTCCCCCTTTTCAATTTCAAAATTCACATCACGATTAGCCACAATCTCCGTATCCCCAACCTGGTAACGCTTGTAGCTGTGTTTCATTTCAATATAGGCCATCGTCCTTCCCTCTTTCTTACAATCAAGTCACTCTTTACTATCATTATAACGCTTTTTTAACTAGTTGAAAACTAGAAGCAAACACAAAAAAGCCTAGGAATTCCTAGGCTTTCTGTTTATAGATTATTTTCCAAGGTAGTATTCAGAAACTACGTTCAATTTTTCGTCAAATTCGAATACCAATGGTGGGAAGTTAGGAATTTCCACGTCCATGATTTCGTCATCTGACAAGCGTTTGATGTGTTTTACAAGGGCACGGATTGAGTTACCGTGAGCTCCTACGAATACGTTTTTACCATCTTTAAGTGCTGGAGCGATTTTGTCTTCCCAGAATGGAAGGGCACGTTCCAAAGTCACTTTCAAGTTTTCAGCATCTGGGATAACTGAGTCGTCAAGTGAAGCGTAACGACGGTCAGTGTGAGCTGAGTGCTCATCATCACGGTCCATGTTTGGAGGCAATACATCGTATGAACGACGCCAGATGTGAACTTGCTCATCACCAAATTGTTCAGCAGCTTCAGCCTTGTTTTTACCAGTCAAACCACCGTAGTGACGTTCGTTCAAGCGCCATGATTTTTCAACTGGAACCCACAATTGGTCAGCAGCTTCAAGAGCCAAGTTTGTTGTTTTAATCGCACGTTTCAATACTGAAGTGTAAGCTTGGTCAAATTCGATACCAGCTTCTTTGATCAATTTACCAGCGTCAATCGCTTGTTGTGTTCCTTTTTCAGACAAATCAACATCAGCCCAACCAGTGAAAAGGTTAGCTTTGTTCCATTCAGACTCACCGTGGCGAGCAAAAACCAATTTTACCATTAGATGGATTCTCCTTTAATTTTTCGAGGTTACCCTCGTTTATCTATTCCATTTTACACAATTTTTCACAAAAAAGCTAGTGAAAATCAACGAAAAAGAGAAGAGCTTCTCTGTCTTCTCTTTTTCATATTATCATAATTGTTCTCAACAGAAAATGAAGCAGTTTCTCCTAAATAATTAAAAAACTACTACTCTTCAATTACAAATTTTTTCAAAGTTCCAAAGTAGAGTGAACCACCAATAATGGTTAGAATTCCACCTACCCATCCCAAAAGTGGAATCAAACCGACCGCACCACCTACAATGAGCAAAACAGAAGGTGCATTCGTAACACGTTCATCATCTTTATAATAAACAATAGCAACAATTCCCAATACCAAAACAGCAATTTTAACCAATAACAAAATAATTGAAATCCCTGTCAATGTTCCAAGTGTTACATCTGCGTCTTCAGTCGCTGCAGCAGCTCCAACAGCCATCATAAACATGATGACTGGCGCTAAAAGCAATACAATTCCTGAAATAAGACCAAAAATAGCGTTAACACGAGCAAGTGTATTTGTTTTCATAATAATCTCCTTAAAATTTTTATAGGTATTTTTCTATCATAATTCATCTAAAAATTAAACAATCTTATAAAATTTTATAATAAATATTGATTTTCAAAAAATAATTTTAAGTTCTATAGTCTCTTTATAATTAGTAGAAATATAAAATTATGAGAAAACTGAATAGTTTATTAGGTTAATTATCTACACGGACAAGCTAGAAAGAACTTCATTTGAGGAAATGGACTAGTAAATTTTCCCATGATAAAACGCATAATATCAAAGCACTTGAACTCTTGATATTATGCGTTTTTATGATTTTAGCGACCTTTCTCAGTCTCTTTCTGATTATTTCGCTTCAAATCCTTCTGCAACTGCATCCGCAAAGTTTTCTTCTACGATGCCTGCACAGTGGTCACAAATGACTGCATGGTAGCTACGTTCAGCAGTAGTTGGATCGATACGACGGCAACGATCACATACCTCACCTGCAGCGCGTTCAACTGTGAAGGCTACATCTTCGAAGCTAACTGCGTTTTCTGGAGCTGGTCCATCTGCAATAGTCAAGTCTGATACGATCAAAAGTTGAGCCACATTGCTGTCTACTGCTCCAAGAAGAGTTTTCACAACTTCGTTTGGATAAACTGTCAAGTGTGCTTCAAGCGATTTACCGATTACTTTGGCATTACGCGCTTCTTCCAAGGCTTTTTGAGCTTGTCCGCGGAAGTCCATGAAGGCCGCCCAGGTATCCAAGATCTCTTCTTGGTTGGCAAATGTTTGAGCTTCTGGTAGTTCTGACAATTGAACGAAGTCTTCAGCTTCAAACTCAAGATATGACCAGATTTCTTCTGCTGTGTGTGGCAGGATTGGTGTTAAGAGTTTGGTGATTTTGACAAGAATGTCATAAAAGACAGTCTGCATTTGACGACGTTCGAGCGATTTTGCACCTTCGATGTAAACAACGTCTTTAGCAAAATCAAGGTAGAAGGCTGACAAATCAACGTTGATAAAGTTCACCAAGGCCTTGTAAATTGTCAAGAATTCAAAGTTTGCATAAGCATCACGAATCGTTTTCACAAGCTGGTTAAAGCGAATAGTCATATACTTATCAACGGAACGAAGTTCTTCATAAGCTACAGCATCCACAGTTGGGTTAAAGTCAGATGTATTGGCGATCAAGAAACGAAGAGTGTTACGGATCTTACGGTAGGTTTCAGAAACTTGGCTCAAGATGTCCATAGAGATACGAACGTCGTTGCTTGAATCTACACTTGTCACCCAGAGACGTAGGATTTCCGCGCCAAATTGTTTTTCAACATCGCTTGGAGCAATGGTATTTCCAAGAGATTTAGACATCTTCTCACCTTTACCGTCAAGGGCAAAACCTTGCGACAAGATTTGTTTGTAAGGCGCTACGCCATGGTTGGCAACTGATGTGATAAGTGATGAGTTGAACCAACCACGGTATTGGTCAGAACCTTCAAGGTAGAGGTCTGCTGGATATTTGAGTTCTGGACGGTTTACCACAACTCCGTTCCATGATGAACCTGAGTCAAACCAAACGTCCATGATATCTGTTTCTTTCTTGAATTCCCCATTTGGTGAACCTGGATGGGTAAATCCTTCTGGCAAGAGGTCTTTAGCATCACGTTCCCACCAGATAAGTGAGCCGTGGTCTTCAAAAAGTTGGGCCACATGTTCAATGGTTTCAGCTGTCATGATTGGTGTTCCGTCTTCAGCGTAGAAGATAGGAAGGGGAACTCCCCAAGCACGTTGACGAGAGATGACCCAGTCACCACGGTCACGGATCATGTTGTAAAGACGCACTTTCCCCCATTCTGAGTGGAACTTCACTTTTTCAATTTCATCCAAGATTTCTTGGCGGAATTTTGATACAGAAGCAAACCATTGTGGCACTGCACGCCAGATGATTGGTTTCTTGGTACGCCAGTCAAATGGATAGGAGTGAGAGATTTCTTCTTGAGCAAGGAGTAAATCACCCAGTTTTTCGATAACAGTCGGCACAACCTTGTCATAGAATTGACCCGCAAAGTCAGGGCCAGCATTTTCCATCATAATACCGCGTTCGTTAACTGTTACAGCAACTTCAAGGCCGTTGGCAACACCAACATTGTAGTCGTCCTCACCAAAACCAGGGGCTGTATGGACAATACCAGTACCAGAGTCAGTCGTAACGTGGTCACCAAGGATTACCAACTCATCTACAGCCGTATCCCATGGGTGAGCTGTCACAATTTTATTCAATTCTTGACCACGGTAAGTCGCCAAAACTTGAACATCAGCCCAGCCAAATTTCTCAGAAAGGCTGTTCAACAATTCTGAAGCAACCACAAACTTACGAGCTTCACCAGCTGGTTGTACCAATACATAATCAATATCTGCTCCAACTGTCAAACCACGAGAAGCTGTGATGGTAAATGGAGTTGTTGTCCAGACAACGATGTAAGTATCTGTATCTAGTACACCTTTTCCATCTTTGACGCGGTTAGCATAGTAAAGGGAAGTTGAAAGCAAGTCATGGTATTCAATTTCCGCTTCAGCAAGGGCTGACTCAGATGACCATGACCAATAAACTGGCTTGGCACCACGGTAGATATAACCTTTGTTTGCCATTTCACCAAAGACACGGATTTGAGCCGCTTCATAGTCTGGAGTCAAAGTCACATAAGGATTTTCCCAGTCACCAGAAACACCTAAACGTTTAAAGTCTTCGCGTTGTTTATCTACTTGAGAAAGAGCATAATCACGGCAAAGTTTCAAGTACTCAACCAAGTCCATTTCTTTGCGTTTGACACCTTGTTTTGCCAAAACTTGCTCGATTGGTAGACCATGTGTATCCCAACCTGGAATATAAGGCGCATAAAAGCCTGACATGGATTTTGAACGAACAATAATATCTTTAGAAATCTTGTTCATGGCGTGCCCAACGTGGATATTTCCGTTGGCATAGGGAGGTCCATCATGCAAGGTGAAATGCGGTTTTCCTTGGTTCAATTCTTGACGACGTTGGTAAAGTTTCGCTTCGTCCCACTCTTTTTGCCATAGTGGTTCTTTAGTAGGAAGTCCAGCACGCATTGGAAATTCAGTTTTTCCAAGATTTAGGGTATCTTTGAGTTTCATTATATCTCCTTTATTATATAGACAAATTAAAAACCACGAATCGCTAAAAAGGACGAAAATCGTGGTACCACCTTTGTTCGGAAAAAGACTTTGTCTTTTCCCCTCTTGTCCCGTAACGTGGGAAACGTCCAGCCTTACTAATTTCAGACTGGATTGCTTGAGAGGATAATCTCACCACTAGGGATTGCAGGACTCACACCATCTCCTACTCGCTGGAAATATAGTTGGTTAGATCTTGTTCTCACATTTATTTCTTATAATATTGTAACGGATTCTTGTTGTGCTCCATGGCTAGTAGTTGAAGAAGCAGTTCCAGTTGCTGATGGCGATACTGAGAAATACTCTGTCACGATTTCTGAATCCTCATGTTGTGGCTCAACTGAATGAGACTGTATCTCTTCTACAAGCATATCGATGTTTAACACATGATTTTCCGCTTGACTGTTAGCCTGCTGAGCTTCAAACTCAGCTAATTCTTTGTTACCTGCTTCGATGCGGGCTTGTAGCTCAGCCATTTCTTCAGGTGAAAATTGGCGAGTCACATCAATCGGCTCTTCTTCTGGTTGCGAAGGAACAGCTTCTCCCAAGACCTCTCCTACAACTTCCTTAAAGGCTTCATCACTTGTTTGGAGATAAGTCGCAGTCGGACGAAGAATGTCTTCCCAATCTGAAGATTCGACAATTGCCAACTGACTCTCAATCGTAGATTTGAGACGTTGATGAAATACACGGCTTTTGTTTTTCAATTCCTCTGTCTCAACAGCTACTTTCTTAGCATTATCTGTTGCCTGGCGTAGGATCTCATTAGCCTTGTATTTTGCCTCTTCAAGAAGGCGCTGGGCATCTTGCTCAGCCTGTTGAATAATATTGTTTGAGCGCTCTTGAGCAGCTTGCTTTACACGTTCAGCCGTATCTTGAGCAATCAAAACAGACTGGCTCAAAGAATCTTTCATCTCATCAAAGTAAGATAAGCGCTCTTCTAAACTTCTAATGTGTCTTTCCATTTCGTGATTATTGCGAACTAAGCCCTCGTAATCACGAACAACAATATCAAGAAATTCATCTACTTCTTCTGGATCAAACCCTCTGAATTTCGTAGAAAAGGTTTTATCTTTAATTTCTAATGATGTAATTGGCATACTTTTCCTCACTTACTTAATAATAATTGGATAGTCAGTTTTATCTTATCCCTTTTAGTTTGCCCATTTTCTTTGACAATCTTCAGACGACCAAACTTTCTCACACTAATTAAATCCCCTACAGCTACTAGATAATCTAATTTTTCAATGGGGTGGTAGTTTACCTGAACAGATTTTTTCTCTATGAGTTGACTAGCCTGCTTTCTGGATAATTTCAAGGCACTTGATAAGAGCGCATCCAAGCGAAAACTGGAAATCAAAATCTCTTGTTCTTGATAATTGATCTCAGATATGATTTTATCGGTGAAAGGACATTCCTCCAGCGACACAGGTAGTCTGGCAATCTTTTGTATCCCGTCCTGAAACAGAGGGATAAAATCACGATTGACAAAAATCTGTGCTCTCTTTTCATCTACCAAGATATCACCAAAGAGCTTACGATCAATTCCTAGTTGATTGATGATTGTCCCCAAAATCTTTGCATGTGTTAGCTGTTCAAATCTACTTGGATAACGGATCTCTAGCAATGCCATTTCAAAATCTGACAGTGTCGGACTGAAATAGTCCGGATACAGAAGAACACGGACAAATTCCGTATGGATATATTCTCCGCTACTCACACAGCCCAGTCCATGGGTCCCAGCCAAAACCCTCAATATATGTTCCTGATGCGGGTTGACAAAAGCAGTGAGGACAGGAGTATAAGTATCTTCCACCCGCTTGATCCACTCTAATCCCTTATCAATAAAGGGAGCATCATCAAGGGAGAAGTGCTGGTAAATCGCTTTATTTGTCATCATAGTATCAACAAGAAACGAATCAAGCTGTCACCCAAAAAACGGACGATTAGGATTGCCAGCCAAATGGATAAATCCAAACCTCCAAATTGTAAAGGTAAACGGCGAAGTGGATCAACAATCGGTCTAATAAGCTTTTCCAGTAAACGTTCTAGTGAACTACCGTAAGAATTTGGAAACCAAGAGAGGAGTGCATAGATTAACAAAAGCAGGGAATAGATATTCACTGCATTTTGGATTAGACGAATCAGAAAAATCATCATCTTGCTCTATTTCGTTTAATATCAAAACCAAATTCTGCACTTTGAGAATCATCAGGCAACTTGATATCTTCAATATTCACAACCACATTGACTGGTGTCAACAAATACATTGTACTCGCAACTTTTTTCAGATTACCTGCCAAAACATGACGGGCACCGTCCAGATAATCTAGACAACGACGAGCCTGAACTTCTGTCATGTACTGGAAGTCAATCAAGATACTTTCATTTCCAGCCAATAAATCCACAATCTCTGTTGCATCCTCATATTTTCTAGGATAACGAACATCAATCGTTACTTTTTCATCAGTACGATGACTTTGCATAGCCAATTCTTGTTGGCGAGCATGTAAGCGAGTGATGTTGGCATCTTTTGAAGTGCTTGATTGAAACTGCGCTGGCAGTTCTTTAGAAGCTGAACTCGATGAAGCAATCATCTGCTCATCCTGAGGTTGATAAGTCGCAGTTGTTTCTTCCCCATCTTCTGTAAAATAATCTATAAATTTATCAAATCTATCTTTTAAAGACATAGATCTCTCCTATTTAAAAAATGCTGTGCCAATTCGAACAAAGGTCGAACCAAATTGAATCGCTTCCTTATAGTCACGACTCATGCCCATGCTTAACTCTGTCATCGGCATATTAGGAATTTGTTTTTCCCTAATTTCTGCTTGCAGTTCCTGAGTTTTCTTGAAAATTTGCTTCAATTCATCAGAATCTGCCTCAAAAGGAGCCATGGTCATCAAACCAACATACTCAATCTGATCTAGCTGAGCCAAGTCCGGCAAAAGTTCTAGTAATTCTTCTTTTGAAAAACCGTGCTTGCTTTCTTCTCCTGAAATATTGACCTGTAGGAAACACTTGATAACATGATCTGTTCTCTTTTGAATCTCCTGTGCCAATTTTAAGGAATCTAAAGCATGAAAGTAATCCACAAAAGGGATTACTTCTTTAACCTTCCGTCTTTGTAGCGTTCCAATCAAATGCCAAGTGACAGGGAATTCTTTTAACGTCTGATATTTTTCTAAAAATTTATCAACACGATTTTCACCAATATGATGAACACCCAGGGGAAGCAGGGCTTCCGCTGTTTTTACGTCCACATATTTTGTCACTGCAATAATTGAAACAGAAGCTGGATCACGATTGGCTTCTCGGCTAGCTTCAGCGACCTGCTGAAAAACGAACTCTGTATTTTTTTTCAAATCCATTGATTAACGATTCTTGAAGAATGGAGGTGTGTCCAACTCATCTTCGTCCTGATAAGTCGGTGCTTCGAAACGTTCTACAGGTGATACGACTGAATCAGTTTGACGAACGATTGATTCACGACGCAAGTCCCAATCACCAAAAGCAGAAGATTGACTTGTTTCAAAACGTCGTTGGCTTTGTTTTGGTAATTCTGCTGTATCTTCTAGGTCAAAATGACGATCAAAATTTTGAGGGTGCGGTTGTCTTGAGGCTTCACGACGAGCCGCTTGTTTTACTGGAGAACCAACAACTTTTTCTACACGTTCTTGACGAACACCAGTCGCTACAACTGTTACACGGATTTCATCTTTCATGCTTTCGTCGATTGATGTTCCAAGCCAGATATTCACTCCTTGACCAGCTGCTTGGTTGACGATTTCTGAAGCTTCTTCCGCTTCAATCAAGGTCAAATCAAGACCACCAGTAACGTTGACAATGACATCTTCAGCACCGTCAATGGTTGTTTCAAGAAGTGGTGAGTAAATCGCTTTACGAGCCGCTTCAACGACACGCTCTTCTCCACTGCCAATACCGATACCCATGAGGGCATTCCCTTTGTTTGCCATGACAGTTTTCACATCGGCAAAGTCAAGGTTGATCAAACCTGGGTTGGTAATCAAGTCTGTAATCCCTTGAACACCTTGGCGAAGGACGTTATCTGCCTCACTAAGAGCTTCAAGAAGCGGTGTCTTCTTATCAACAATTTCAAGCAAGTTGTTGTTTGAAATGATCAATAGGGTATCTACATGTTCACGAAGCTCGTTGATTCCTTCTACAGCGTACTGACCACGTTTGCTTCCTTCAAAGCCGAAAGGACGAGTCACAACACCGACTGTAAGGGCCCCAAGATCTTTTGCGATACGTGCAATCACTGGAGCCGCACCTGTTCCAGATCCTCCCCCCATACCAGCAGTAATGAAGACCATATCTGCACCGCTGATTGCTTCAGTCAGAGCTTCTTCGCTTTCTTCTGCAGCCTTACGTCCAACTTCTGGACGACCCCCAGCACCCAAACCACGAGTCAATTTTGGACCAAGTTGGATAACTGTTTCAGCTTTTGTACTGCTTAAGGCTTGTAAGTCTGTGTTCGCTGCGATGAATTCTACGCCTGAAACACCTTCGTCGATCATGCGGTTAATAGCATTACCTCCGCCTCCACCAACACCAATTACTTTAATAACTGCACCTTGAGCAGCTGCTGTATCAAATGAAAATATCATAATTTCTTTTCCTCTTTTATTCATCAAACATGCTTCCGATCAAGCTGCGGAAACGGTCTGTTAATTTCGGTTTATCTTGAGAACTTGCTTGGAATTCGTCTCTTGGAGCACGGCCACTGTCAGGTGTGATGTCAGTTGCTGCAGTAGCTGGTTGCACTGGAGTTGTTTGTATAATCGGTGTCACACTTTGATTTGAAACACCAAAATTAATTGGTTTTTGACGAAGGAATTCATCTCCTCTGACTGCCTTTTGAGCCAGAAGATTCACTTCTGTCAATTTACCTGCAAACTCAGACAAGCTGATTACATGTGCAAAAGCAGGGTTGCGAATTCCCACTTGATTTGGTACATAGAGTTTCACTCGAACACCAAACACTTCTTGCGCCAATTCGACAACTCCTGGTAAAATCGCGTTTCCGCCGATCAGAACGATACCACCTGGTAGATCCAACAAGTGTCTTCTGTCTAACTCCTGTTTAATTTGATCAAAAATATGTTTGATACGTGCTGAAATAATTTCTGCCAAGTAGCTTTCTGTCACTTCAACAGGATCTACTTCACCAATGACTTCTACTTGGAAAGTCTCGTTACTTGCTAGTGGAACATAAGCTTCACCATAGTTTAGTTTCAAACTTTCTGCGATTTTTTGGGAGGTTTTTAAGACCTTGGAAATATCTTTAGTGACATATTCTCCACCCTCTTGGTAAATGTTTGTAAATTGCAATTCTTGATTGCGAATGGTTGCAACTGTAGTCTGCCCACCACCCATATCAATCACTGTCGCACCAAACTCACGTTCTCCCTCATTGAGAACTGAATTTACAATCGCTAATGGCGAGATGATGACGTTGTCAACATGGATCCCCACACGCTCCACGGTTTTACGAAGGTTATGAAGGATGGTACGAGGTCCTGTGTAAAGTAAGCCACGCATTTCCAAACGCACTCCCATCATGCCACGAGGGTCACGAATACCTTGGAAACCATCCACGATAAACTCTTCAGGAATGAACGTAATCACTTCACGGTCAGGAGTCATGCTCTTTGTCAAAGCTGATTTGACAACATTTTCAACATCCTGATCTGTAATTTCTTTTGTATCTGATGTTACAGGAATCATTCCTTGTGTTGGTTCAACCTGCAAGAGGTTTGCTGGTAAACCAACATTGACAGACTTGATTGAAATTCCTGCCTTCTCTTCTGCCTGGGAAATTGCGGATTTAATTGCTGAAGCAGCAGCCTCAATATCAACGATAATCCCGTCTTTGACACCTTTACTCTTGGCATTGCTAACGCCAATTACATTTACTTCACCATCTCTATGTTCGGCAACCAGCACTTTGATGGAGCTAGTTCCGATATCTAAGCCTGTAAAAAAACCATCTCTAGTCATTACATTGCATCCTCTCTGTCTTCCAAGTTTCTCACTTCTATTTTCAATAACTGTGACAAGACACAGCTATTCACAAAATATTATAACACAAAAAATCCAATCGTGCTTAGTTTTTCATAAATTTCCTCTAGGTTTTTTGTAAAAGTCTTTTAAATAATTTTTCTCAGGAGCAATCATTATTTTTATATCCTTACAGCTATATTTTGCATATTTAATCAAAAAAAGAGAAGGCCTTTTTAAGCTTTCTCTTGAATCATTTTTTCTGCTCTTTGTTGCAAAAAGACCTCTACTACTTTTGCAGTCAAGCTGATTGCTGCTACCAACACACTGGACACGATGAGGTAGTTCGCCAATAGTCCGTGATTTCCCACTAGTGGTGGTTTATTTAAAAATCCATAATCTCCACCTACAACCAAGTTGACAACTCCTATCAAGGCATTTAAAGAAAATGTAATCACTGTCACATTTTTCAAATTGAGCAGGGAAGCTTCATAATTCTTAAACAAGTATAGGAGCGCATTCCCCAAAAGTGCCACGTGCCCGATGATAAAGGACAGGATGGTCACGTGCGGAAACGGATACGGGTCAAAGAGTGGATAAGCCAGAGCTGCAGTTGCTCCAAAGGTTCCTAGAAGGGCAAAGTATTGCTTGTACTTGGAAGTACCTGGAATCAAGAGCATGACAAACATGGCGATACGACAATGATAGAAGGGCAAACTTTCTGATAAGGGCATTTGATTCCCCCAATACCAGCTATACAGAACAATCAATTGAACAGACTGAAGGATCTGAATAAAGCGCTGGTAAGCCACCTTGTCGCGAAAGCGATAAGAAGCATAGAAAGTAAGAGCCAATAAACATAACAAACCAATATACCAGTAGAGTTCAAACTGGGGCGGTTCTGATATCTGTGTGGTAAATAATTGTTCCCACAAATTCATATTCTATTCCTCGTTCATCTAGCCAGAGCAGTAGAAAAGTCACTGCTCGACCTTTTTAATTTTTTTGAAAAAGCTTGATTCTATACTATGCATAGAATACTTGCGACTTAAATTCGCAACCTATTATATCATTTGTCTCGCAGAAATGCACCTTGCAGACACCCTTTTTTGATTTGCAGACTTCTCTAGCATAACCTAATCAATATATTGCTCTCTTTGTCCCTGATAAACCTGCCAAAGAATCTCCATCTGCTCCTTGGTGATGCGTTTTTCAGACAAGGCTGGCAGTTGGTCAATGGCAAAAAATTGAAGGTCGGCAATTTCTTGATTCTCTTGAAATTGTCCGTCAAAAAGTTGGCATTCAAAGACAAACTTTGCATATTGTTTGCTCTGTAGTTGGAAACGATTAGTGTCAAAAACTGCAAGTAACCTTTCAGCTTTTGCTTTAAAACCAGTTTCTTCTTCAATTTCCTTGAGAATATTTTCGGTTGGAGAATATCCGACTTCACCAAAACCACCTGGCAAAGCCCAACTATCCTCCCCTTTTCCTCTAACTAAACAGACTTTTTCATCCTCAACAATCCAAGCACGGACGTCCATCAGAGGAGTTGCATAAGCGGACGTTGGTTTCAAGACTTCTGCCACTTCTTCTGCATCGAGGTCTGATACCTGATTCAACATTTCAGATAACAGGCTTCGCAAGTCCTCGTAGCGCTCACGGTCGAAAGGATCTTTTGTAAAGGTTAATCCAGTATCCGTAACAGCTAACATTCTTTGCAGATACTTGGCAAAATCACTTGCATTCATTTTCTAAACTTTCTACCAACTTAGCTAGATTCATGGAGTTAGAGCCTTTGAGCAAAATTTGGTCATTGGTACCTAGGCTTTCCTTAACCTGCTTGACTAGGTCTTCAAATTGATCCTCGTCAGCTGTTTTCTTAAAATAGAAAACGTGGCCGATTGGGAACATTTGACTAGCCAATTGGGCTAATTCAGCGATGTCTTCTCCATAGAAGATAACGGTATCCAGTACGTCTGGGGAAAGGCTCAAAATCATCTGGTTATGGAGCTGAACAGACTGGCCACCGAGTTCCTTCATATCCGCCAAAACTGCTATTTTCTTGCCCCCTTCATTGGCTGGAATAGCAGAGAAAGTCTCTAAAATTAGCTTCATGGCTGTTGGATTGGCATTGTAAACATCTGACAGAATATCTGCTCCGTTGGCAGCTTTCTTCCACTCGGTACGGTTACGAGTCAATTCAAGATTTTGGAAAGCCTGACGAATCTGCTCCTCTGAAACTCCTTCTTGTAGAGCCACATAAGTAGCAATCATAGCATTGGTGGCATTGTACTTACCAGTTACCGGCAAGTCAAGAGCTTGCTCCAAGAAATTAGCCTTAAAGGTCAGACTATCTTTGCGCTCAACCAAGTCTGTTATTTCTAGCTCTGCTCCTTGACCAAAACGAACCACCTTTTTATCAGTAGGCAAGTAGTCCTCGACAATAGGATCAGCTGGTGCTAAGAGAACGGAACCCGGAGCCATACCGTCTGCAATTTGCATTTTTCCTTTGGCAATTTCCGAACGGTCTTTAAAAAAGGCCAAATGGGCTTCTCCAACCAAGGTCACGATGGCTGTTTTTGGATGAGCCAATTCAGACAAAAGATGAATATCTCCCAAGTGATCCTGCCCCATCTCCAAGACCAACTTTTCTGTCCCTTCAGGCATGTGGAGAACTGTGTAAGGAAGGCCAATCTCGTTATTGTAATTGCCTTGAGTTTTGTAGGTCTTGTAGGTTGTTGACAGTAAATGCGCCAGCATATCCTTGGTCGTTGTCTTGCCATTTGAACCTGTAACAGCAAAGACATCAACACCCATTTTTTCAAGATAGTAGGCAGCTAGCCTTTGAAAAGCAGTCAACACATCATCTACTAGAATGTAGGGATGATTTGCAATCTCTTTCTCAGACAAGGTTACTGCTGCACCATTTTCAAAAGCTGTTTCGATAAAGTCATGACCGTCACGCGCTCCCTTGAGCGGAACAAACAAATCTCCATCAGTAATCAAACGACTATCAAACTCAGCTTTTTCTAACTGGGTGTCCTCAAAAATGCTGACATCATTTTTAGCTCCAACAGCTTGCGCAACTTCGTGGATTGTTAATTTCATTTCTACTCCTTTAAAAAGGGTTGAAGTCCACGAACTCTACTCACCTAGCAGTGACAGTTCTGGCTCCTACCCCTCTCTTTCATTTTTATAGCAAATGCGCTTCGCGCTTGTCAAAGCTTTCCCTGGCAAGGTCAACCAAACGCTCAATTAGTTCTGGGTAGCTGATTCCCATATTGTCCCATAGCAGTGGATACATAGACCACTGGGTAAAACCTGGCATGGTATTAAGCTCGTTTAGGAAAATCTCGCCCTTATCTGTATAGAAGAAATCACAACGAGATAGACCTAGTCCACCAATCGCACGGAAGGCAGTTTCTGCATTTTGACGCATGACAGCTACCACATCATCACTAATCTTGGCTGGGATGTCCATGGTAATCTTGTTATCGATATATTTGGCATCATAGTCATAAAAGGCAACATCCTTGACCACTTCACCTGGCAAAGTGCTCTTGACATCGTAGTTACCCAAGAGACCAATCTCGATTTCACGGGCATTTACTCCTTGCTCAACCAAGACACGGCTGTCATATTGGAAGGCAAGTTTCAATGCTTGACGGAGTTCCTCTTGATTTTCAGACTTAGAAATACCGACACTGGAACCCATGTTTGACGGCTTTGTGAAGACTGGATAAGTCAATTTTTCTTCAACTTCAGCGATTTTAGCCATCACATCATCGCCTTCGACGATGGCTACATAAGGAACTTGGGCAATCCCTACGGATTCCAAAACCCGCTTGGTCGTGATTTTATCCATGGCAAGGCTGGATGACAAGATATTACAGCCGACATAAGGCATTTTCAAGATTTCCAAGAATCCTTGAACAGAGCCATCTTCTCCCATCGGACCGTGAAGAACTGGAAAGACTACTGCACCTTCTTCATAGATGGCACTTGGCGCAACTTTCTTGTCCCAGTCAATGGTCGCATTGGTCATGAGACGATCCTCTTGACCTGGAGTCTGGCTAAATTCTTGCGTTTTGATAAAGTCACCTGACTGGCTGATGAAGAAAGTCTTGACTGTGAAACGGTCGTAGTTGACCGCACGCATAACACTTTCAGCTGAAAGGACAGAGACTTCACGCTCTGCACTCCGCCCACCGTATAAAAGAATAATTGTTTGTTTCATATTACTGTCCTATTTTCTAATAGAATACTCGCACCTTAGTATATCATATTTGCTTCTTTTTTGAAACTTGAACATGGTACTGGTAGTAAAGAAATATAAAAAGAGACCGATAACGACAAACTCGGTCTCCCCGTTCTTGTATAAATGAATTGAGTTCGTAAATTTGTTTACTCCTACAACTCTGTCCGATTTTCAATAGCTCGTAAGAGTGTGACTTCATCCGCGTACTCGATATCTGCTCCCACGGCTAGACCTCGTGCTAGACGAGTGACCTTTATACCAGCTGGTTTGAGCAAACGAGAGAGATACATAGATGTTGCTTCCCCATCAGCCGTCGCATTGGTTGCCACGATCACCTCTGAAACCTCACTATCCATGAGACGAGTCATAAGGCTCTTGAGATTGATATCGTCTGGGCTGATACCATTCATAGGAGAAATGAGGCCGTGCAAAACATGATAGAGCCCGTGGTATTCTTGGATATTTTCCATAGCTGCCACATCGCGACTATCCTCTAGCACCAAGATGGTTGTCTGGTCTCGAGTTGGATCTGTACAGATAGAGCAGGGATCATCGTCGGTCAAGCGACCACAGATGGAACAATAGGTCAATTCCCGCTTAGCAGACAGTAGGTTTTTGGCAAATTCATTGACATCGTCATCAGACATTCCAATGGTATAGAAGGCTAGGCGGGTAGCCGTTTTAATCCCGATACCTGGTAACTTTGAATAGCTATCAATCAGCTTGGCAATAGGTGTTGGATACAGCATAAGTTCCTTTCTAATTCATTGGATGGTGTTGGTTATAGAGGTTGATAATATCACGCGCAATTGAAGGTCCGACACCATTTGTTAGGTTGGTGTTATGAGGAAAGACGACTGCGACCGCGATTTGGGGATTTTCGGTCGGTGCATAGGCGACCGCGTTGGTATTATTGGCTTTTTGACCACCATTAACGTAACTTTCGGCAGTACCCGTTTTCCCGCTGATGGATACGGCTGCACCATTTGAAAAGGCACGACCAGTTGTCAGTGCACTCGTTCCATGCGAAACTTGATAGAAACCTTGCTGCAAGATAGCCATATCTGATTCTGAGATATTGACCTTGTTCAGTTCCTTGGTGGATGTTTCTTGAACCAGACTACCTAAGCCACCTTGGTCATTGTTTCCATAAACCCCTTCAACGATGTGAGGAGCTAAACGCACACCATTGTTTGCAATGGTTGCGACATACTGGGCTAACTGCATCGGAGTATAGTTATCAAACTGACCAAAAGCATTATTTAGATAGTTGGCTAAATCAAATTCTTTTGGTATAAATCCTGTGGATTCATCTGGGAGGTCAATCCCTGTTGAAGCTCCGAGTCCATATTCCCCAAAGGTTGACCGCAATTTGCCCATAGCTGTATCTAATCGACTCGTTGCTACCATCATATTGGGTTTATAGGTCTGTCCCATTATTCCCAGAGCTGTTTGCACCATGTAGGTATTGGATGAGTATTCCAAGGCTTCAACCGCTGTGATAGGAAAAGAACCGTAGGACAAGGTATACCATGAATTGATAGGAGCTGAACCTTGGAAAACAATCGGCTGGTCTGTCAAGGTTTGATTGCCTGACAAAACTCCATTTTCCCAGCCAGAGCTGATGGTTGCCGCCTTGACAACAGAACCTGGCACAAAGACGTTAGTGACTGTGCCTAGAGAGTCTGAGCTCAGTTTGCCTGATTCAACATCATGCTTGATACCAGACATGGCTAGAACTGCACCTGTTTTAGGATTGAGAGCGACTGCGTAGACTCCTTCCGAATATTTGGCGCCACCATTACTCAACTCGGAGTTGAAGTAGCTCTTAAGCAGGTCATCCACTCCATTTTGGAAAGCTAGGTCAATCGTTAGTTTGATATTGTTTCCTTTGCTTCCTTCCTCGACATTTTCCACACTTTCCATATTTCCATGTTTGTCGAGATGCACTTCTTTGACGGAGCGTTTGCCTTGGAGGACATCTTCATATTGCTTTTCAAGATAAGAAGTTCCCACTCGGTCATTGAGAGAGTAGCCTTTCTTGAGATAAGCGTCAACTTCCTCAGCTGGAAGACCTGACTTTTCACTTGAAACACTACCGACGATAGACGATAGAGAAGTGTCTAGTACTTTTCGGTCCCATGAAGTTGAAATGCTGATCCCTGGTAATTCCTTGGATGCTGATGCGACGAGAGCGACCTGAGTATCATCCAAGGCATCCGTAGAAATGGTTCCTGTCGCAAAATTTTCAACAGCATTGAGCTGGCTAAAGAGATAGATTTCCTTTTTCTGGTCATCCGTATAGTTAAGCTGACTCACATCGATACTTTCAACTGCATTATTGTAGAGAGTCGCTTCTGATAAGCGATTCCCATCTGAATCTAGGCGTTTGTCACTTGGAAGAGCCTCGACTGTTTTTTTGTAAATGTCCTGATCAGCCAAATAATAGTCTGCAATCTGACGATCTGTCAGATCAGGGGAGGTTACATTTACATATGTGAGAAGTTTCTTGGCTGTTTCCTTCAATTCAGCTGCCGTCATCTTATTGTTTCGGGTGAAAGAAACAACTTGCTTGACAGTGTTTTCTACCAAGGGTTTCCCTGCTGCATCATAAATCTGCCCTCGAGCTGAACTGGTTGTCACCCTAGTCTGGCTGGCTGATGCCAACTTTGCTTCATAGAAATCTTTATTCAGTACCTGCATGTATAACAATCGACCGATAATGGTCATAAACAGCAGGATAACAATCGCAAACAGTAAATTAAGCCGAATCGGAATCGAATGGCTATTAAATTTTCTCATACAACTAAGACTCTTTTCTAGAAAAATTTCCGATTTTCACCTTCATTTTCAGCTAAAATAATAGAGCAAACGGGTGAAGCTCAGTACTTTTCATTGTATCATATTTTACGGAGAAACTCTTGGAAAAGGAGAAGTATTTTTTGACTTTTATCTGAAAATGCCTTTTTATTTAGTTATCCTATCTTCTATGATATAATGATGTTAATAAGCAGGCAATCGTCAACTTTTAAGAGTTTGACTCATGAAAAGGAGCTCCATGAAAAAGCAGGATATCGCAACTATTATTGATCTTCATTTTGAAGAATTAACAGAGTTAGAGCAGGAAATCGCTCGTTATTTCTTGCAGGTAGATACGATTATGGATGATCTATCATCTCAACAAGTTACTCAAAAACTGCATGTTTCCCAAGCTGCTCTTACCCGTTTTGCAAAAAAATGTGGCTTTACTGGCTATCGAGAATTTGTTTTTCAATACCAGCACCAGGCCGACAAACAAGACACTCATTCGCACAAACACAGTCCGTTGACCAAACGTGTTTTGCGAAGCTACAGTATCATGCGAGAACAAACACAGAATTTGATCGACGAAGAACAACTGGAACGAGTTGCCCAATTAATCGATGATGCTGAACGGGTTTACTTTTTTGGAACGGGAAGTTCTGGTCTGATTGCCCGTGAGATGAAACTGCGTTTTATGCGTCTAGGTGTGGTCTGTGAAGCCTTGACCGATCAGGATGGCTTTGCATGGACGACTAGCATCATGGATGAAAACTGTTTGGTACTTGGTTTTTCCCTATCAGGCACTACCCAATCCGTCCTCGATAGTTTGTTGGATGCCATGGAAATGGGCGCCAAGACCATCCTCTTTACCAGCGCACCAAACAAAAATAGTCAGGCTTATACCGAAACGGTCCTTGTGGCAAGCCATAGTCAATCTTCTTACATCCAGCGTATTTCCGCTCAACTCCCTATGCTCATTTTAATAGATTTGATTTATGCCTACTTTTTGGAAATTAATCGCGAGAGCAAGGAAAAAATCTTTAACAGCTATTGGGAAAATAAAAAACTCAACGGCTATCGTAGACAAAAACGCGTTAGAAAATCCTAGTTTGGTCCAGCCAAACTAGGATTGTTTTGTTTTAATACTCTTCAAAAATCTCTTCAAACCACGTCAGCTTCACCTTGCCGTACGTATAGGTAACTGACTTCGTCAGTCTTATCTACAACCTCAAAGCTGTGCTTTGAGCAACCTATGGCTCGCTCCCTACTTTGCTCTTTGGTTTTCATTGAGTATAAAATGATAATAGGCACCCAACATCCCTGCGGTATTTTGGGTATGGGAAATTCTAATCGTAAAATAAAATGAGCTATTCTTCAGAAGTACGTTCTAAAATATCATAGTTTAATGCAGAGTGTAGCGATGTAGTCATTTCCATAACGTGATAATCGATGTCTTTTGTCACACGATTCATAAAAATCAATCATAGCGAGACCATTTTTAAGTTGTCCTCTGATCTGAGTTTCTAAGGTATGGCTAAATTCATATCCATATTCTGGATTGATGGTGATTTTGCCTTCCTCTTCAAGCTCTTTTGAATTAAAAGGTATTGAAAACTTTAAAAGTAATTCCTCATTGGGTTTGTCCCATACAGTATCAGCATCATACATGTATATCCAAGGGTTCATAAATCCGACCATTAACAAACCGCCCTTTTTCAATACTCGAGAGGCTTCTTTATACATGTTTTCTAAATCTTCTATGTATACATTTGAAACCGGATTAAAAACAATATCAAAAGTTTCATCTTCAAACGGAAATGGTTTGGTCATATCGCCTTGAACTGTATTGATTTTTAAGCCTTCTCTTTTAGCAACCATCTCATCTCTTTGTAATTGTGATGTGGAAAAATCCATGATGGTGACATCATAACCTTTTAGAGCAAAAACTGGACCCTGTTGTCCACCACCACAAGCTAACCCTAATATCTTTTTTCCCTTGGCTTTTTCAAACCATTCTGTCGGAACTTGTTTCCCAACAGTTAAGGCAACAGAAATTGGATACTTTCTAACTTCTTCTAATTCTTCATGTGTCAATGGCTCAGTATAGTCATTTTTTACATTATTCCACCTATCTTCATTTAATTTTATATAATTATTCATCTTACCATCTCCTCGTAATTTTATAGTATTTTGATTTAAGGTGAATAGGTTGCCATTGCATTTTTCTCACCTTTACAAATTCTAATTTGTCAATTTCTCGTCCATCTCATTATATCATTTTTCCACATTTTCTCATTTACTCAAGCTAAATATCAATTAAATTGATGATAGAATTGCTCTCGCTTTGTAGTTCATCATCTCGGCTTAACTTCTCATGCAAGGCGGTTATTTTCTCCTAGTTTCTCACGATTACCTCCTTTCGCTCAAATTTTTCAATAAAAAAAGAATTAAGCAAAACATTTTTCACTCAAGTAGTGATTAAAAGTTCTTCTTAATTCTATAGTTCCAAACTAGGATTGTTTTGTTTTGAAATGATAATAGGCTCCCAACATCCCTGCTGTATTTTGGTGATGGGCAAATTCTAATCGTGTTTTTTCAGCTAGACTTGGTACCAAGGCCGCCTTCAAGGCTGTACGGATCTTCGGTTTGAGGATAGCCTCTTGCCCCATGATACCACCACCGAGAATGACCACTTCTGGATTGGCAACGTAGCAAATATTTGCCAGACCTTTCCCAAGGTAATCTACCATGCGGTCAATGCCAGCCATACAGATCTTGTTTCCTTCGGTAGCTTCCTTAAAAATGCGCCGGCCATTCCACTGGTCGACTGAGTCACCATGAGCTGCTGCCACATATTCTACCAAGGCTGTCGTAGAAGCCAAATCTTGGAAAGCTCCATCCTGCATATGCATATAACCGACTTCGCAAGCTGAGTTGCTAAATCCATGGAAGACTTTCCCATCTATAATCAAGCAACCACCGATACCTGTTCCAATGGTCAAGCAAAGAGTGACACTCGCTCCCTTACCTGAGCCAGAAACCGCCTCAGCAAGACCTGCACAGTTGACATCATTTTCAATTTCACAAGGAATATTAAAGTTAGTCTCGATTTCCTTTTTGAACTGGGTTCCTGCGTAGTTAGGAATTTGCGGGCCGGCATAGAAAATCTCACCCTTATCAGGATCCACCATTCCCGCTGAAGAAATGGCAACACCTGCTACTGGGCCTTTTTCTAAATAGCTAGAAACGATATCTTTTGTCTTTTGTAAGATATGGGGTCCACCCTTTTGCGCCTCAGTTGGCATTTCATGCGATTCAACAAGTTGGCCTTCTTGGTTAATCAAACCATATTTGATGTTGGTTCCACCAATATCAATTGCAACGTAGTGTGTCATAAATACCTCCTTATGGATTAGAGGAAGCGCTCCTTGGTTTCACGAATCAATTGAGCAGCTACTTCTACAACTGGGCGATCTTCTTCGGTTACTGGCGTCAATGGTGAACGAACTGAACCAATGTTCAAACCTTCATTGATTTTCAAGACTTCTTTGATCACACCGTACATATTTCCATGTGCAGCAGTGAGTTTGCCAATGATTGCATTGATAGCGTATTGCAATTCACGCGCTGTTTCCAAGTCTTTCTCAGCAATCAACTGATTGAGTTTCAAGAAGAGTTCTGGCATAGCACCATATGTACCACCGATACCAGCTTTAGCACCCATGAGGCGTCCGCCTAGGAACTGCTCATCTGGACCGTTAAAGACGATATGGTCTTCTCCCCCAAGGCTCACAAAGGTTTGGATATCTTGAACTGGCATAGAAGAGTTCTTAACACCGATAACACGTGGATTCTTCAACATTTCAGTGTAGAGACTTGGAGTCAAAGCAACACCTGCTAATTGAGGAATGTTGTAGATAACATAGTCTGTGTTTGGTGCTGCAGAACTAATGTCATTCCAATATTTGGCAACTGAGTACTCAGGCAAACGGAAGTAAATCGGCGGAATCGTTGCAATGGCATCTACACCCAAACTTTCTGCGTGGCGAGCAAGTTCCATACTATCCTTTGTGTTGTTGCAAGCTACGTGAGCAATGATGGTCAATTTCCCTTTGGCAACTGCCATGACTTCTTCCAAAATCAACTTGCGGTCTGCCACACTTTGGTAGATACATTCACCAGAAGAACCATTGACATAAAGACCTTGAACACCTTTATCAATGAAGTATTGAACCAAGGCACGGGTACGCTCTGGACTGACTTCTCCTTGATCATCATAACATGCGTAGAAGGCTGGAATGACACCTTCATATTTTTTCAAATCTGACATAGATTTTCTCCTAAGATTTCTTTTTTCTGCTGAGAGCAGTTCTATTCTTTACAAGTTTAGTATACACCTTGTGAAAATCGCTTTCAATATCTTGTATACACTTAGATTTTAGTTTCTACTTGTATTTTAGAAACTGTAACGATTGAAAGTAGTTTCAGAAACACCTCATCCTACTGGTATTTTGTGAAGATTTTCTCCATCAAACCTGCTTGGAGAAAGACTAGCAAACCGAAACCAAAGAGGATAAAGGCTGACCCACCCAAAAGGAGAGTGAAGGCGGATAGATAAAGAACCATCACAATAAGAAAGAGAATGGCTAACATGAGGAAGAACCATGGAAAGTTAAAACTTGCCAAGATAAGCCCTTTTTGCAACACTTCTTTCCAAGACAAATCATAGCGCGCAGCGATGGGATAACTAGCCAGCATCACCAGAGTGAGGAAGATGAGAATCCCCAAACAAATAGCTTTCACAAGCTGGAAAGGCAAAGTTGTCTGTCCCCAGAAGAGATAGAGATCTAGAAAGCTTAATGACACAATGCCCAACTCTAACAGACCCAACTGAAGCCCCAGTTTCAGATTTTGCTTGAAGGCCCTTAGATAAGTTCTAAAGACTGGTACCCGTCTGCTTCTCTTAATCTCAAACATGGTTTGGTAGAGGCTGATTTTTGCCACTCCAATCGTCACGATGGGCAAACAAGAGACGACAAAAAGAAGATTGGCTGTCACGATATCCAAAACCTTCTCACTGAAACGCATGAGAAAATTGTCTGTATCAAATGCTGCCTTGATAAGGCTTACTCCTTTTTGTGCCATGTTTGCTCCTCCTGATTCTTTTAATCAATCAAAATTTTAAAGAGATATTTGCGGACCTTCTCTTCCATACCTGCATAGCCATTTGGCTGGTGCGGTTCTCCTGGGAAGAAAATCGCAAAATTGTGATAGCCCAACAATAGTGGGTAGCGTTCATGACAATGGACAAAACCAATGTCGCTCGCTTCATCGAATGCTACCGCCTCGTCTTTGATACGTGAACCGTAGCTCGAATATTCATGCCCTTCTACCAGCAAATGCAAATCTGCATAGTTCTTATGATGCTCAAATTGATCATTTTCAGCTTGATTGAGGACATTTTCCTGCACAACTAGAAAGACCTTGTCCCCGTCAATCTCATACTTACCGAGTTCGAAAGAATCCTTACGGTGCTGGTGGAGATAGTCGATAGCCTTATCTAAATTGGGATGAATCCCTTTGTAAAAGGTGATATTTTTTAAATCGTCAAAAATCATACTGTTTCCTTCGTTTCTGATAGTTAACTAAAATCATAGATTAAGTTTATAAGTGTCTGACAAAATCTCTAAGGCAAGAAAATACCCAACATTTTGTAGACACTTATAACTCTATATTTCCATAGCATGTCAAGACCACTTCCGCAGCCTTGATATACTAGTTTACTTTTCTTATCCCTTAACCGCTCCCATAGTAATCCCTTGAGTGAAGGATTTTTGGAAGACAAGGAAGACGGTTACGATTGGCACGGCTGCAAGAGCTGCACCCGCCATGATTAAACCGTAGTTGGTCGCCATTTCGGCCTGCATGGTCGCAACCCCGAGTGAGATGGTCAAGTTTTGACGTGAAGTCAACATAACCAACTGCATGAAGTAGTCGTTCCAAGTATTGATGAAGGTAAAGATTGCAAGGGCTGCAAATCCTGGTTTCACGATAGGGAAGGCTACGCTCCAGAAGGTACGAATCTCACCACAACCGTCGATTTTAGCTGATTCAAGCAATTCTGTAGGGATATTTTCACTGAATTGTTTCATCAGGAAGACCCCGAATGGCCATCCAATCAAAGGCAAGATAACTGCCCAAAGTGTATCGTGAATTCCCATGAAGTTGACGATACGTACCAATGGTACAAGGACAACTTGTTTTGGAAGTGCCATGGCAGCGATAAAGACTGCAAAGAGGATGCGTTGACCATAGAAACGTTTTTTAGCCAAAACATAACCTGCTAGAGAAGAGGTTGCACAGACTAGGAACATGGTTACCAGTGAGATAAATACAGAGTTCCACATCCACTGCATAGCAGGGTTTTGCACCATGAGTTGTTGGAAGTTCTCCATGGTTGGCATTTTAGGGAACCACTGTGGTGGAATCATAATGGTATCAGGCTGTGATTTGAAGGCCCCTGTCAAGATCCAGTAGAATGGAAAGATGAACAGCACGGTCAACAAGAGCAAGATAATCGTTGAAATAACAGTGAAAGCTGTTAAAGGTTTCTTTTGTGTAGGTTGCATAACTGTCTCCTTTCTTTAGTATTCTACGTCGTTTCCGAGGATCTTAAATTGAGCAAAGCTGACAATGGCAATCATCACTGCCAAGAAGACACCGATAGTATTGGCATAGCCGTATTCGGTCAATTGGAAGGCTTTTTCGTAAAGATAGTACATCAAGGTACTTGTTGAGTAGTTTGGACCTCCAGATGTCAAGAGCTGAATCAAAGCGAAACACTGGAATGAGTTGATGGTCGTAATAATCGCGATGTAAAGAGTTGTTGGAAGAAGGCTAGGCCATTTGATCTTCCAGAACACTTGGAACTCAGTCGCACCGTCAACACGCGCTGCTTCAACTAGTGAGTTATCAATATTTCCCATGGCAGCGATATAAAGGATAATCGGTTGACCAACAGATGTTGTCAAAAGGATAATCATAATCGCTAGCAAAGCCCAGTTTTTATCACCCAACCAAGAAATGTTTTGGCTGATGATATGACTTGACTTGAGGACAAAGTTTAGAATCCCTGATAGTGGATCATAGATCCATTTCCATACAACCGTTACGGCAACACTACCTGTAACTACAGGAAGGAAGAATACGAAACGATAGAAGGATCTAGCAATCGCATTTTGATGATAGGTTTGAGATGCTACAAAGAGCGAGAAGAGAACCACAATTGGAACTGATCCAATAACTAGGATAACGGTATTGATCAAAGACTTGGTAAAGACAGGGTCTTTAAACATACGAATGTAATTATCCAATCCAACAAACTCAAAGCTGGTCATGGAGTAGTTAAAGAAGCTTGTAATGAATCCCATAATCATAGGAGCCAAGACAAAGATCACAAAGAAGAATAATACTGGTGCTAAGAAAGCATAGGAAATCACTGTTTCCCGCATGCGAATTTTATTGACTTTCACAGTCGGCACCTCTCTTTCAAATAGAATTTTTTTGATTTTCTTGAACTGTTTTAAAATCAAAATGAAATTTTTTAAGATTCGCTTATGTAAGAACTTCATTTTAATTTCGTGACAGTTCCTTACATTTCAAACAAAAGTCCCCCTTTTCTTACACCTTAGTGCACAGGGAAAAGGGGGAATCAATCTGACTTAGTGCTTATTGTTTTGTAGCTTTTTTGATTGTTTCGTTAGCTTTTTCAGTGAAGGCTTTCAAAGCATCTGCTGGTTTTTCGTCACCATTTGATACAGATTGCAACATTGGGAACCAAAGTGTTCTCATTTCAGCAAATCCGTTGATTGTGTTGTAGTATGGTGAGTAGTATTTAGTCCAGCTACTGATTGTTTCCATACGTTTGTCTTCATAAAGTTTGCCAAATGATGTACGAACTGGGAAGGCACCTGTACGAACAACGTCTTTAGGCCCCCATTCTTTGTCATCTGCGATGAATTGAACGAATTTCTTAGCTGCTGCGACTTTCTTGTCGTCTTTGTTGTTGAATACTGCAAATCCGTTTACAAGGTATTCAAGAGCTGGTTTACCAGAGTCTGATGGGAATGGTACTTCTACCACTTCTACCTTACTTGCTTCCAAGAGTTTCGCTTGGATACCGTTTTGAGCTGGAGCCCAAAGGATTGTGTATGAAGTTTGACCGTTAGCAAAGTTTTGGATGTCTGCTCCACCGTCAAATTGTGAACCGTTGTTCAATAGACCATCCTTGATCCAGCTAGCAGCTTTTTCAAGACCTTTGACGAATTTAGGATCGTCAGTTGTATATTTCGTTACGTCTTTGTCTGTTACAGAACCGCCATAAAGGTTTGCAATGAAGGCACGTGTTCCTTGGTCTCCCCCTTGACCAGAACTGAACAATGAACCTGGAGTGTAGCCTTTATCTTTAAGCGCTTTCAAAACTTTTTCAAAGTCATCAGTTGTCCAACCTTCTTTAACGAGGTTTGCAACTCCAGCATCTTCCAACATTTTCTTGTTCATTGCCATGTAGAATGGTGCTGAACTGATTGGATACATGTAAGCTTTGTCGCCAGCCTTACTTGCTTGTACGATGTTTTCGTTGTTAACATCTTTGACGAATTCGTCTGTGAAGAGGTCATTCAACTCAGCCAATTTACCATTTTTACCATATTGGATGATACGTCCTGGTGCGTCAAAGAGTACGTCTGGCGCTGTTCCTGCTTCTATAGCTGTTGTGATCTTTTCAGGACCTGACTTGAAGTCAATGGTTTCCAATTTCACTTTTACATCTGGATTTGCTTTTTCAAAAGCTTCGATGATTGATTTTTCATAAGTTCCAACACCGTCACCAGTTTTTTCTTGTGTGAAGACTGGGAATGCCCACCAAGTGATTTCTGTTTTTCCGCTATCGCTTCCTGATTTTCCAGCATCTTTACTTCCACCAGAATTCCCACAAGCAGCAAGGCCAAGAATCGCAGCACCTGCAAGTACTGTACAAGCTAGTTTTCTAAATTTCATTTGTATTCTCCTAATTGATAAGCGTGTCCATATTGGATAGTGAGTAAGCTTCTATTTGTATACGTTTTCATTTTATCCGACGCATCGACCACTCTCCTCTGTTTTGAGATTATGTTATTTAAGACCAGCAACAAAGCGTTCCGTGATCTCTTTTGGTCTAGTAATAGCTCCACCGACAACAATGCCTCGTACCCCATATTCAAGGATTTGTTTGGCTTGTTCTGGTGTATGAATTTTTCCTTCAGCTATGACATCCACACCGGCATCGCAGAGTTTTTTGATTAGTTCAAAGTCTGGACCATCTACTTTCGGACTATAAGAAGTATAACCTGATAGGGTTGTTCCAACAAAATCAATCCCTGCTTCGACCGCTGCTATTCCTTCTTCAAAAGTACTAGTATCAGCCATTAAGAGTTGATGTGGATACTTTTCTTTGACTTTTCGGATGAAGTCCTGAATTTCCAAACCGTCGTAACGTTCACGTTTGGTACAATCCAGAGCAATGACCTCAATATCTAGTTCAGCCAACTCATCAACTTCTTTCATAGTAGCTGTAATGAATGGCTCCTGTGGCGGATAGTCACGTTTGATAATCCCGATAATCGGGAGTTTCGTAACCTCCTTAATCTCCTTGATATCGCGAACACTGTTTGCTCGGATACCGACTGCTCCACCTTGCTCAGCCGCTTTGACTAGCAAGGGAATGACTCCTCCCGCTTCTGTATAAAGCGGTTCATGAGGAAGTGCCTGACAAGAAACAATGATTCCATCTTTGATTTGTTCAATCAAGGCTTCTTTGCTAATCTGTGGCATCCTCTTTCCTCCTTTTCTTTGTTCCTATGGGCTTATTATATATCATTTGTTAAGCGCTTTCAATAGCTTATGGTAGAATAGATTTCAGTTTCAAAACTATTTTATAGAACAGACTATCCTGAAAGTAGTTTCAGACATCTTAGAATTTCTTATTAGCACACCTTGAGACGAAAGAAAAAGATAACAGGCTGAAAAACCTGCTATCTCCTTCTATTTTTACAAAGTAAAATGATTAGAATTATTCTCTTACTTTTCTCTCTTTTTCCCCATTGCAAACAAGCCAAGGAAGAAAGCTGTTAGTCCTAGTGAAGCTAGGAAGCCACTCTCCTTGTTCCCTGTATCAGGAAGTGTCTGCTGAGCAAGAGGAGCTTTGTAAGTATAATCTTCTGTAGCAAGAGGCACAAGCGAATTAGCTCCCTTATATTCTGCGAGTTCATGTACAGTTGCATCGGCTGCATTCACGCCACCTTTGTACTCAGGGGCTTCATGGACTGCTGCTTCAACAGCATTCACACCGCCTGTAAACTCTGGCTTCTCAACTGTTGAAGTTACCTCTTCACCCGCTGTACCTAATGAGTCTGTATACTCTGGTACTTCATGAACTGCGGCCTCAACAGCATTAACTCCGCCTGTAAATTCTGGCTTCTCGACTGTTGGAGCTGCCTCTTCGCCCGCTGTACCTAGTGGGCCTGTGTACTCTGGAAGTTCATGGACTGCTGCTTCAACAGCATTCACACCGCCTGTAAATTCTGGCTTCTCGACTGTTGGAGCTGCCTCTTCGCCCGCTGTGCCTAATGAACCTGTATATTCTGGAAGTTTATGGACTGCGGCCTCAACAGCATTAACTCCGCCTGTGTATTCTGACTTCTCGACTGTCGGAGCTGACTCTTCACCTGCTGTCCCGAATGGGCCTGTGTATTCAGGCTTATCTACTGTCGGTACTGGCTCTTCGCCGGATGTCCCTAATGGGCCTGTGTACTCTGGCTTATCTACTGTCGGTGCTGGCTCTTCGCCGGATGTCCCTAATGGGCCTGTGTACTCCGGCTTCTCTACTGTCGGTGCTGGCTCTTCACCCGCTGTCCCTAGTGGGCCTGTGTATTCAGGCTTCTCGACTGTCGGTGCTGGCTCTTCACCCGCTGTCCCTAATGGGCCTGTGTACTCTGGCTTATCTACTGTCGGTGCTGGCTCTTCGCCGGATGGCCCTAATGAGCCTGTGTACTCCGGCTTCTCTACTGTCGGAGCTGCCTCTTCGCCCGCTGTCCCTAGTGGGCCTGTATATTCTGGCTTCTCTACTGTCGGGGCTGGCTCTTCACCGGATGTCCCTAATGGGCCTGTGTACTCCGGCACTTCATGAACAGCAGCTTCACTTCCGTTCATTCCATTCGAAAGCTTAGCTCCTGCCACAGAGACTGGTAAATTATGCATACTTTCAATTGCACCTTCTGCCAGACCTGTAACTTTTTGACCCATATCCTCTGAATCCACTGTAAATAGGAGGGTTTTTGTGTCATACTGGGTCATGAAGCGTGCTGTTTTACCATTTGCCAATTGAAGGGTTGGAGCCTTGTTGACCAATACTTCCGAATCAAACTCCATCGCAAGAATGCCTGGCCATTTTTCAATCGCGTATTTCACTTTTGCTTCTTTAGGAGAAATCCAATCCTTGGTCAAGAAATCCCAGTTGAATTTCTTATAGGATAAAGTATAATCGTTTTGATTGCCATCCGCATGCTCATAAAGCAAACCATATTCGCCATTTCCGAGATCTTGGAGTGAGTTGTAAGCAAACTTACCACTTTGTATAGGATTGTGTTTAAGCCATGTCAACTCACCATTCTCCTCAACACGAGCCAGATGAACTAAACCATTGTTGCGTCCAGGACCACCAGCATTGCTGAGTAGAATGTATTCCTTTCCTTCATGCATGGTGTGAATAGCGGACATTTGAACATAAACGTCCTTTACTTGAGGATAACGTTTGATTTCCTTATCCCACGTTGCTCCCCCATCATGACTGGTCGCAACCTGAAGATCGCCAGTCAACCCACGCATAAAGAGCTTGAGATCCCCATTATTCAACTGAACAACAGTTGACTCCGTATTTTGAGCGCCTGGATTATTCATAGTTGAAGAGTGAATGGTTTGGTTGCCTACTGGACGGTTATCATTAACTGCTTCCCCTGCTTGCCATGTTTCTCCATGATCATCTGAATAAATTACACGAGATGATTGAGAACCACTTAGGTAGGAAACGTTGTTTGTTGTATAAACTGGAATCACCAGTCTTCCCTTATGAGGCCCAGTACGCAAGGCAATCCCCGTACCAGGTCCAGTTCCTAGGAAGTGCATCCAATCTTTCCGAATCCCATGCGTAATATCTTTTGGTGCAGACCAAGTCTTCCCATCGTCATCACTATAGGACATCCATAGGTAGTTGGTATTGGAAACTCTAAAAATATTCTTCTCACTATACTCAAAATAAATATTTCCGATTAGCTCATTCCCTTTATACAAATCTCCCTTATCGCTGTAGGCTGGTTTTTTAGGGTCAACGACAACACGATAATCTGTCTTTCTATTTTGAGGGTCGAAAACCTCTCCGTTTTCTCGAATCGTATAGCGACCTGATTCTCCTTGCTTATATAAAACTTGATAAACTTTATCTCCCACTTGTTCATAAGCTTTCGGAGCTTGCCCTGGCAATGAAAATACTGCCTTGCTCTCAAGGAACATGTCATAAATTGCAAAAATTCTCTTTGTTTCAGGGTCTTGCACCAAGGCCATATCAATATTAACTGGAGATGGCCAATCTGCATGTTTAGCGTGCTCATTGTCACGAGGATTTGAGATTACAATTCGGTCTCCCCATGTTTTTCCATTATCTGAGCTGCGACGAACAACCATCCCAATATCTCCCCAGTCAGAATGGTGCAAACGTCTTTCATCCGTTCCAGCAATCAGCGTTCCTTTATCTGTCTTGAGAAGAGCTGGGATACGATAACTCTTGATACCATCTTTATTTGGTTGATTGTTCCTACCACCTTCAAAGACGTCTTCTTTCTCAGTGACTTTTGCGCCCTCAGGAAGTTTCTGTTCCAATTCACCTCTTTCAAATAATTGACTCCGTGTTTGAACTTCATCTGGGCTTAAAGCACGATCATAAACGGTTAGGTTTCGAACTTGTAGATTTGATGCCCAAACTGTTTTATTGCCCCGTTTGGTTGCTCCAAGTTGAGCTTGATTAACATCTGGCATATCTTTGATGAAATGACCAGATTTCAGACTTGTTCGAGATAATACCCCGTTCACGTAGAGACGAACTCGACCATGAGGTAACTCCGCTGTCGGTTGTTCGACAGTAAAGGTCACGGAATTCCATTGTCCAGGGCGAACTTTCAAAGGAGCATCTGTATACTTATCATAGAACTGCTCCCCGTTAGCGCCACGCCCTTCAATAAGAGCTGTATTATCAAGGACCGACATAGTAAAGTACTCATTTTCCTTAGTGTCACTGGATACAGAGAAGAGATTGTAAAAACGTGGAGCAGATGCATCTGGTTTGAACTCCATATGAACTGTAGCATTTTGAAGTTTCTTTAGTTTGTCTAGTTCACTTGATAAATCAACTTTCTGACCATTTGCCGCATTGGTTTCAACATCTTCTTTTTCAAGGACAGGATTGGCATTTTTTAAATCCCTTGAGTAATAGTCACGAGGAATACTACCCTGATCCTCCGATTCCTCTTCCTTATTTACTTCTTCTGTAGGGGGTTCCGTAGAGGATGGAGTTTCTGATTCTGCACTCTCATTTTTTTTCAAGTGATCTTGGTCCACCTCAACGCCGTTGTCTTGAGACGCTGCCAATTTACCAGCCAAATCTTTATCCAAATGAGCAAGATCTCCCGAGGACACTTCTTTTGGCAACTCTGATAAACCTTGGCCAGGTTCGACAGTTTCTGTATTAGCCCCTGCTGCATTGGCTTGTTCTTGGGCTAAAACTGGCGAAACTCCAAATACAACTGTACCAATTAGTACAGAAGCTGTTCCAACTGCAAATTTTCTAATGCCATATCGTCGTTTTCGATCAAAATCCCTATACTTCATATTTTACCTTTCATATTCTCTATAAATAAAGCGCTTTCTTTTTTTCTTAAAATTTTTAGTGCCTCCAGCTAAACAAGTAAAAAGAAAGTAACCGACTGAATGAGACCTCCCATTCTTCAAACGTCCACTGCTCTTACTCTCTGACCAAACAGCGGAAAGTTTCCTCCTTTCGCACAATGTCTTTCCCTTATTATACAATAAACTTTGAACTTTATAGCTAAATTGATATAGAATAGATTTTACTTTTAAGAATATTTTAATATTTTAAATTTTCTAAAAGTACTTTCAGGGATTTCGATATAAAAAAGAGAGCTAGTGCCCTCTCAAAGTTATTATTTTACATAGGAAAAAGGAATCTCACTGCCGCAGAGCCAATTGTAGACTTGGTCATTGACAAAGACATTCATGGCTTCGTGAGCATACTCAGGCATGATGCGATAGGACTTGTCACAGGTCAGACGGTTGTAAATCGCGAACTGAGTAATAGGATAGCAAACATCGTCATCCAAGCCCGTAATCATCTTGACCTCTCCTTTGATACGATGGGCAAGATTCTTCACATCAATATAGGAAAGAGTCGCCATGATTTCCTCCTCTGTTTCATGGAAGGGATCGTGGAACTTGAAATAACGGAAGAGTTCGTCATATGCCTCACTAGTATTGCCAATCTCAAGCACTCGTCTGAAATCTGACAAGAAGGGATAGATGGCAACTGTTCGCTGAATCCGAGGATTGAGCGCTGCTGCAACCAGGGCTAAAGCCCCTCCTTGTGAGGCACCATAACTAGAAAGTCTTTCCTCATCTACCTGAGGCAGACTAGCAACAATTTCGATCAACTGGTAAATATCCAGATAGACATCCTTATAAAAGAGCTGGTCTCGACCTTCAACAGCACCACGGATGATATGTCCCTTAACTGTATTTCCTAGTGGAGAGCGCAAACCATCTTGTGAATAGCCCGACTGGCCTCGAACGTCCATAGAAACAACACCGTAACCAGCCACAGTATAGGCCAGCATGTCAGCCCAATCCCAACCACGTCCCATGTACCCATGGAAATGGAAGATTATCGGAACCTTCTCCTCACTCTTTGGAAGGACGACGCGTGCATAGACTCTTCCTTCATTAGTTCCCTCAAAGGTTAGCTCATAGCACTTGACTTGAGGAATATGGAAATCCTTTTCTTCCAACTGGTAGGCAGGAAGGACTGAAACTTTTTTCAATTCCTCATCCCAGAAAGCATCAAAGTCTTCTGGGACCTCATCTCTTCCTTGATAGGTTTTGATTTCTTCTAGCAAAGCTGGATTTTTCATAGCATGCTCCTTTTGATTTGTAATCGTTATCATAACTCTAGCATATCTAAGAAAGCAATGCAAGAAAGAATGGTAAACAGAAAGTGATTTTAGATTCTCCTCCCTCAACCCTATCGTCTGAAAGTAGTTTTAAAAATAAAAAGAGCGTTTCCGCTCTTTGTGTATCAATAAGTGCTAGCTCCTTTCTCTAGTTTGAAAGTCTGAAATTTCTTTTGGTAGGTTACTTTAATCGTCATATGAGAGTCCTCGTTTCTTTTTGATGACTCTAGTATAAGACCCAAACCTAAAAGCTAGCTTATAGATTTCTTAGAAAAGGCTTAATCCAGATGTTCTCTCTTTTCTAGATGGAGAGCAATCATGCGCCATTCTGGGTCCTCTTTCCAACCTTCTATCGAACTAATGTAGCTGGCAACCTTTCTAGCCTCTTCTAAAATCGGAAAGTCTTCGATAATATCAGCCACTTGGAACTCTGGAAGTCCTGACTGTCTGGTTCCAAAAATCTCACCAGAACCCCGCATTTTCAAATCTTCCTCCGCAAGGACAAATCCATTGGTGGTTTCTGTCATGATGCGCATGCGGTCTTTCCCTGATTCGGTCTTGGGATTGGCGACCAGAACAGCATAGGACTGCTTGTCTCCCCGACCAACACGACCTCTGAGCTGATGAAGCTGGCTGAGACCGAACCGATCGGCATCCATGATGATCATGACAGTCGCATTGGGAACATTGACCCCAACCTCGATAACCGTCGTCGAAACCAAAATATCTGTTTTTCGCTCTTTGAAATCCTGCATGATCTGGTCTTTTTCGTCACTCTTCATCTTACCATGTAGCAGAGCTACTTCGGCCTTACCTGCAAAATAAGTCGCCAATTCCTCTGATAAGGCAATGGCATTTTTCAGATCCAGAGCTTCTGATTCTTCAATCAAGGGAGAGATGACGTAGGCTTGAGAACCTTTTTGGATTTCCCCCTCTAGCCAAGTCAGCACCTGAGGTAGTTGCTCATGTTTGATCCAACGTGTCACAATGGGTTTCCGACCCGCAGGCATCTGGTCGATAATGGAAACATCCATATCTCCAAAGGCTGTGATGGCCAAGGTTCGTGGAATGGGAGTCGCCGTCATCATGAGAACATCTGGATTGTCTCCTTTTTCACGTAAAATACGCCTTTGCCCCACACCAAAACGGTGCTGCTCATCGATGATAATCAAACCAAGGCGAGCATACTGCACCCCATCCTGAATCAGAGCATGGGTTCCGATAATCAAGTTGGCCTCTCCCTTTGCTATGGTCTCCAAGACTTCTCTTTTTTCTGCAGCTTTCAAGGATCCTGTCAAGAGAGCAAGTTTCAAGTCTGGAAAAAGGTTCTGTAAACTCTCAAAGTGTTGCTCAGCTAGGATTTCGGTCGGTACCATGAGAGCTGCCTGATAGCCAGCCGTCACCGCCGCAAACATGGCCAAACCAGCAACCACCGTCTTTCCGCTCCCTACATCTCCTTGCAGAAGACGATTCATGTGATGGTCGGACTTCATGTCGGTCAAAATTTCCTGCAAACTCTTTTCCTGAGCTTGGGTCAGGGCAAAAGGCAGATTTTCTTTAACAGCCGACACTTTTTCCTGAGACCAATTCAGAACCAGACCGCTTCCCTGAACTCTATTTTCAGACTTGAGCGTCTGCAATTGCATTTGGAAATAAAAGAGTTCCTCAAACTTGATACGGCGAAGGGCCTGCTTGTATTCTGCCAAATCCTTGGGAAAATGCATAGCGCGAACAGCCTGGCAACGGGACATGAGTTTGTATTTATCAAGTAAAGACTGGGGAAGATTTTCTTCAATCAAGAGGTCTAACCCCTGATCAAAAGCCGTCTTGATGACCTTGACCAGACTGGCCTGACTGATTCCTTGAGCCAGACGATAGACAGGCTGGAGATCATCCTCTACTTGAGCCAGGACCTTCATCCCTGTCAGACTAGCCTTGGCGCGGTCCCATTTCCCAAAGACAGCCAGGGTTGCTCCCAGCTCTATCTTATCAGCTAGATAGGGCTGGTTAAAGAAATTCACCGCAAAAACGACTTCTCCCTGCTTGAGGCTAAAGCGCAGACGATTGCGCTTGAAACCATAATACTGGACACTAGCAGGAGTAACGACTTGACCAGACAGAACCGCCTTTTCGCCATCTTCCAGCTCCAGCACCTGCTTGGTTTTGAAATCTTCATAACGGAAAGGAAAGTAGAGCAAGAGGTCTTGCAAGTTTTCAATTCCTAGTTTGGCGTATTTCTCTGCTGACTTTGGTCCCACACCAGGCAAGACATGCAAGGGTTGATGTAGATTCATGCTCCACTCCTTTCTTTTTAATAATATTCTCTCGGAATGCGGTCGCTGAGGAGGCAAACCACCTCATAGTTAATAGTTCCACGATAGGTCGCTACCTGAGTAGCTGTGATTTCCTTGTCGCCGTTAGAACCAATTAATGTTACTTTTGTGCCTAGCGGGTAAACCTTAGGCAAACGAATGGTAATTTGGTCCATAGATACTCGTCCGACGATTGGGCAAGCTTGACCATCTACCAAGACAGAGAAATTCTGCATGTCTCTTGTCCAACCATCCGCATAGCCGATTGGCACGGTCGCAATGACTTGCTCACTATCGGCTTGATAAGTTGCTCCATAGCCCATGCAAGCTCCAGCTGAAACTGTCTTGACATGAACAAGGGCAGACTCCAAGGTCAAGGCTGGTGTCAAATCATAAGGCAAGTCCAAGACCTCTCCACTTGGATTGAGACCATACATAGCGTCTCCCATACGGACTGCATTGAAAATAGTCTCTGCATGCCAGAGGGTCGTTGCCGAGTTGCTGGCATGAACCAGCTCTGGGACTTCCTTCATACTTGCCAAAATAGCTTTAAATCGTTCTAACTGGGTATTAAAATAGGCATCTGATTCTTCATCTGCAGTAGCAAAGTGGGTAAAAATCCCCTCAACGCGAGCACCGTATTGTTGGAGTAAGGCTTGAGCCTGCTCTGCCTCACTGGAATCTCGGAAACCAATCCGTCCCATCCCTGAGTCAATCTTGAGGTGAACAGTCAAGCCAGTTAAATCTGTCTCCCTAGCTAAGAGTTCTTGAATCCACTCCAGTCCAGCTACCGTCAAGGTGATATCGTATTCTTTAGCTAGGTCAATAGCTTCTATTTCAGAAACTCCTAAGATAAGGATTTTCTTGCTGAGTCCAGCCTGACGAAGTTCGATGGCTTCATCAATATTGGAAACACAAAATCCATCAACATCGTCCTGAATCGCCATCGCAACGGCAACAGCTCCATGCCCATAAGCATTGGCCTTGACCACTGCCCACTTGAGAGTTCTTTCAGGGATATGAGCCCCCATTTGCTGAATATTTTGTCGAATAGCTCCCAGATGAATCAGAGCTCTGGTCGGTCTATGTGGACTAGCTTTCATGATTTTCCTCCAAAATGACACTGGCTGTCACAAACTGATCTGTATGGCTGATCGACAGCCAAATCTTCCCTGAAAATGGTGCCTGACTAAAATAGGGAGCCCCTCGTTCATTGTTCAAAACTTCCAAATCCTGAAAGGTCAGTTTGCCAATCCCTGTCCCCATAGCCTTGGAAAAGGCTTCTTTAGCCGACCAGCGACCAGCCAAATATTCGATTTGTCTGCGGTCTTTGAGACTGGTAAATCGCTCCATTTCCTTAGTTGTCAGCACCCGCTTGGCAAATCCTTTATGTCGTGTAACTGCGCCTTCTATCGAAGACAATTCTTCGATGTCAATTCCATGTCCAACTATCATTCTCATCAAAAGGAGTTGAGATTCCCCCAACTCCATCCTTTTCACTTATTTTATTAAGGTAGTATAAATTTCTTCTACCAAGGCTACTGTATTTTCCCAACCTAGACAAGGGTCGGTAATGGAACAACCAAAGATTTCTGGTTGGTTTTGGCGACCATCTGCTAGATAAGATTCAATCATAAAGCCTCGAACCGTCTTTTTAATCTTTTCATTCCAGTCGCGATTCAGCAAGGATTGGCGAATAATACGAATTTGTTCCATATACTGCTTACCTGAATTGTCATGATTGGTATCGATGATGATAAAGGGATTTTCAAGTTCCATGGTCTCATAACGGTTGATAGCATTTAAGAGAGTTTCATAGTAGAAATTGGGTTCATTTTTGCCGTATTCGTTCATGGCACCGCGAAGAATAACGTGGGCCAAGGGATTTCCTGAAGTTTCCACTTCTTGACCATGGTAAAGGAAGGTTTGCTTATTTTGAGCCGCATAGATGGCATTAAACATGACCCCAAGGTTCCCAGATGTAGGATTTTTCATCCCGACTGGAGCATCAATCCCAGAGGCTACAAAACGGTGCTCTTGATCTTCCACTGAACGAGCTCCAACTGCATGATAGCTGACCAAATCATCAACCAAAACAAGATTTGACGGATAAAGCATCTCATCAGCCGTCGTTAAGCCCGTTTCGGTAATCACACGGTAGTGGAGCTGACGAACTGCCTGCAAACCATTAATAAGACTAGGCGCCTCACTAGCATTTGGCTGATGAATCATGCCCTTATAGCCATCTCCATTAGTACGAGGCTTAGCCGTATAGACACGCATGACGATAAAGATTTTATCCGCAACTTTTTTCTGCAAGTCCGCTAAGCGACGAGCATATTCGAGCACTGCTTCTTCATTATCCGAAGAGCAAGGCCCCATCACCAAAAGGATTCGGTCGTCCTCACCCGAGATGATGGCTGCCAACTCTCTATCACGTGCTTCCTTATAACGCAAGGCTTCAGGTGACAGCTGTGTCGCAGCCTTGATTGCTTCAATATCAATTTCTTGACCTTTTTCGATAAATGCCATCTTATTCTCCTAGCGTTTGGTAGATTTCGCGAACAAGTGCTTCTGTGTTGTCCCATCCTAGACACGGATCTGTAATGGACTTACCAAAAACTTCTGGTTCATTTTGACGTCCATCTTCCAGATAGGACTCAATCATAAAACCACGAACGTATTTCTTGATTTTCTCATTCCAGTCACGGTTGATCAAGGTCTGGCGAACGATACGGATTTGATCCATGTACTGCTTGCCCGAATTGTCATGATTGGTATCGATGATGATAAAGGGATTTTCCAAGCCCATCTTTTCATACTGATCAATGGTATCCATCAAATTGTCATAGTAATAATTAGGAATATTTTTTCCATATTCATTCAAGGCGCCACGAAGAATGGCATGAGACAATGGATTTCCAGTCGTTTCTACCTCTTTGCCGAGGAAGAGAAAGCTCTGCTTATTTTGCGCCGCATAAATCCCATTAAACATAACATTGAGATTTCCAGATGTTGGATTTTTAAATCCTGTTGAAAAATCTGCTCCGCTCGCTACAAAACGGTGTTGCTGGTCCTCGACTGAACGAGCCCCAACAGCCATATAAGAAATCAAATCATCCACTAAAGGAAGGTTTTCTGGGTAGAGCATCTCATCAGCTGTTGTCATACCAGTCTCGGTAATCACACGGTAGTGTAGCTGACGAACAGCCTTGATTCCATTGATCAAGCTGGGTGCTTCTTTAGCATTTGGTTGATGAATCAAGCCCTTATAGCCATCTCCGTTGGTACGAGGTTTAGCCGTATAGACACGCATCACCATAAAAATACGGTCTTTGACCTCTTCTTGCAAAGCAGATAGACGCTTAGCATACTCGAGGACTGCCTCTTCGTTATCAGATGAACATGGTCCAATCACCAAGAGAATACGCTGGTCTTCCCCACGGATGATGGCTTCCAATTCCTGATCACGTTGGTTTTTTCTCGCAAGAGCAGCTCCCTCTAATTTAGACAAGGCGCGAACTTCTTCAATGTTAATTTTAGGACTTTTAGCTGTAAATACCATGATTCATCTCCTTATAAAGCAAACGGACACCAAGTAAAAATGTATTTTCACCAGGTATCCGCCTGTATCTTATCTCATATTATTGTCTTTTACCATGACAGTTCTTGAATTTCTTACCAGATCCACATGGGCATTGGTCATTGCGTCCGATTTGGCTCAAGTCCACATCTTCTGGAAGATGAGTCTGTTGTGCTGCGATATTACGAGTCGCAGTCGTACTGATATTGTGTTCTGTTTGTGGTCTTTCCTGTTCGTGGATTTGTGCTTTCATCATCAAACGGGTCACATCGAACTCAATCGATCCGATCATGTCGTTAAACATGCGGAAACCTTCTGCTTGGTATTCTACAACCGGGTTGTTTTGAGCATAGCCACGAAGACCAACAGCATTTCGCAACTGGTCAAGAGCATCGATATGATCAGTCCACTTGTTGTCTACAACACGTAGAATCAAAACCTTTTGGAACTCTTTCACTGCATCTTCATCACGAAGTTTAGCAACTTGACTATCATAAACCTTCAATGCACGTTGATACAGTTCATCTTTGATGGCTTGATCTGGCAGACCTGCAAGATCTGAACGGCTGATTGAATCTTCTGGAAGTAAGTTGTACTTAGCAAAATTCAAGATTGCTTCTAGTTTTTCGTCTTCTTTCGAACGAGCATGTGCATCCACGATACGTCCAATCGTACGACGAATCATAGCATGGATCTCAGGTGCCAAGTCACGGTCGGCAGTAATGACATCATAACGTTGTGCATAGATAATCTCACGTTGTTCACGCATAACATCATCGTATTGAAGGACCTGTTTACGAGTGTCGTAGTTGTTTCCTTCGACACGTTTTTGAGCTGCTTCCACTTGACGCGTTAACATACGGGATTCAATGGCTTCGTCAGACATGTTGAGTCGTTCAAAAATACCTTTCAAACGCTCTGAACCGAAACGTTTCATCAAATCATCTTCAAGAGACAAGTAGAATTGTGACTCGCCTGGGTCTCCTTGACGTCCGGAACGTCCACGAAGCTGGTTATCGATACGACGGCTCTCATGACGTTCTGTACCAATGACGCAAAGGCCACCCAATTCACGAACCCCTTCACCAAGCTTAATGTCGGTACCACGACCGGCCATGTTGGTTGCGATGGTAATCGCACCACGCTGACCAGCATTCATGATGATTTGAGCTTCTCTGTAGTGGTTTTTCGCATTCAAGACTTCGTGAGGAACACCTGCTTCGACCAATTTCTTAGAAAGGAAATCACTCGTTTCAACGGCAACAGTACCTACCAAGACTGGCTGACCTTTTTGGTAACGAGCTTTTACATCTTCAACCACGGCCTTAAATTTCGCATCAAGGCTAGCATAGAGAAGGTCTGAGTGGTCGATACGTTGGATTGGACGGTTAGTTGGGATTGGGATAACACGAATGTTGTAGATTTCACGGAATTCTTCTTCTTCTGTTTTACCAGTACCTGTCATACCTGCCAATTTCTTATACATACGGAAGAGGTTTTGGTAAGTAATAGAAGCTGAAGTCTTAGTTTCGTCTTGAATTGGCACACCTTCCTTGGCTTCAATCGCCTGGTGCAAGCCATCAGAATAACGACGACCTTCCATGGTACGACCTGTAAATTGGTCGACGATCAGGATTTCCTGCTCTTCGCTAACCACATAGTCGATATCGAGAATCATGATATAGTTGGCACGAAGGGCATTATCGATAAAGTGAGTAAGAGCTACATTTTCAATATCGTAGAGGTTTTCTAACTTGAAGTAGCCTTCAGCTTTGTCAATCCCTGAATCAGACAAACCAATAGTCTTAGACTGAATGTCGATGATATAGTCATCTTTGTCCAAAGATTTGACAAAGTGATCCGCCATATGATACAGCTGACTAGTTTCCACAGCATTGGCTCCTGAAACGATCAAAGGAGTACGAGCTTCATCAATCAAGATCGAGTCAACCTCATCGACCAAAGCATAGTTGAGCGGACGCTGTACCATGTTTTCTGCCCGAACAACCATGTTGTCACGAAGGTAGTCGAAACCAATCTCTGAGTTAGTTGAGTAGGTGATATCACAAAGATAGGCTTCTTTCTTCTCCATTGGTGACTTAGCAGCCAAATTAATCCCTACTGACAAACCAAGCCATGAGTACAATTCACCCATCTCAGTCGCATCACGTTCCGTTAGATACTCGTTGACCGTTACTACGTGAACCCCTTCACCTGCAAGGGCATTGAGGTATACAGGCATCGTCGCTGTCAAGGTTTTCCCTTCACCTGTACGCATTTCTGGCACATCTCCATGGTGGAGGACAATCCCACCCATGACCTGAACTTTATATGGGAAAAGTCCAAGAACACGCTTGGCAGCTTCACGTACTACTGCAAAAGCCTCATAGAGCAATGAATCCAGCGATTCACCCTTGTTGTAACGTTCCTTAAATTCATCTGTTTTTGCTTTTAGCTGGTCATCCGTCAAGGCTACCATCTGATCTTCATATTTGAGAACCTTGTCTGCCATCTTTTCCAGACGACGAAGTTCTCCTTTATCATTTTCGATAATCGTTTTTAAAATATTAGCCATTATTTTCCTTACTTTAGATTCTGAATATTTTAGAATGTTCTTTTAATTCTAGCACATTTACTCTTAATTTTCAAGAAAGAATCCGCGTTTCAACAGGGAAAAGAGGCTGACCTCTAGATCAGCCTCTTAGCTTTTTATGGACTACATTTCACACAAAAATTTAATTGCCAAGCAGAGCTGGCAAAATTCCAAAAATCAGGAAAAGATTGATCCAGAAGGCCATGCAAAATAGCACTCCAAAGAGGAAGAGACTCATCTTTTTAGTCAGTACTGAGAAAAAGATTGCCAATACACCAAAGACGACAAAGAGTTTTTTCATGATGAAGAAATAAATCGAAACTCCTCCTATTTGCAAATCCCATGGAAGACAAAAGACCAGCAGCCATAACAAGCAAATCGTAAGAATGTAGGTTTTGTAGTATTGATGAATGAACTGCTTTATTTTGAACATTGGGAACCTCCTTTAAACTTTAGCTATTGATGGATGTCCTCGTTTTGTTCTCTTGTTTCAGCTTGAACATTCTCTTTAAACAGGCATATATTTTCCAGTCATTCACAAGAGACAAAAAAACTAAAAGGAACCATATCCCCCAAATTGTTAAATCAGCAGGATTTTTCAAGACAATATTGAAAATTAAGAATGAAAAAACGGTAAAAGCGATACTGAACAAAGCCCACAAAGGGAGATAAATCCAGTAAAAGTAATAGAAAAACACAAAATATTTACTATCTTTGTCCGCCTTCTCAATCCAATGAAAAAAATAAAAGTAAGGTGACAAAACCACTAGCTGCAGAAGTCTTTCCAGCATAGCTTCTCCAAGATTTCTTTTTATTTTATTATACCAAAAAAACCTAGAAAAGACTTTCCAGGCTTGAGTTTGAAATCACTAGTCATGCTAGAGAAATCCCTCTATTCATAGGCTGATTCACTTTATTGACTTGATGAAGATGTTCCAAAATCGACCTTAGGAACTGTCTTGGCTTCTTCTGTTTCTTTAAAGGTTTCAGCTTCTTTAAAGTTCATCATATTCGCAAAAAGCACGGTTGGAAAACTTCTCAACTTTTGATTGTACTCGGCTGCGACTTTATTATAATCCTTGCGTGCTACAAAGATACGATTTTCACTTCCTGAAAGTTCCACCATTAGTTGCTCAACATTTTGATTGCTCTTGAGTTCTGGATAATTCTCCGTCAAGGAAATCAAGCGGGAAAGAGCAGAGCTCAATTCTCCCTGAGCCTTTTGGTTTTCTTCCGAAGTTACTGAGCTACTACCGATTTTAGCTCTAGCATCAGCAATCTTGGTAAAGACTTCGGTTTCATGATTCATTTGTCCTTTAACAGACTCCACCAAGTTACCAATCAAGTCCGAACGACGTTGGAGGGCTGTCGATACATCGGCCTGAGCCTGCTCCACCTTAGTCTGTTCACCAACCAGACCATTATAGGTCGTCACTGCGGAACAACTTCCCAGAACTAGTAGTCCAAAGAAGATCGCCACTATTGAGAGAATTACTTTATTTTGTTTCATATTAAAACCTTAACACTTTCTTTTATCAACTTTTCTGAGAAAATACTCAGATTTTAAATCAATTTCCCAAATTTTGTTTTTATTTTTAATTAAGGAGTGAACTGTTGCAAAGGGAGTCACCTTACTGTATGGAAAAATCAGTTTGTATTCTATAAACAATCACTCACCAGTCATCAGACGAACCGCCACCATCGAAGCCACCGCCGTCCCAGCCACCAGATGAGTCGGAGCCTGAGTCAGACCAAGAGGAACCTGAGTCTGATGAGTCACCGCCCCACCAGCCACCGCTAGAATCATCGCGACGAGAACCACCACGACCTCCAGATATAAATACGATAATCATCACGATGAAGTAAATGAGAACTCCAAATCCGAGGACTCCGTCATCGAAGCTACTTTTTCGATTCCGTCTCGAAGAACTCCTCTCATCAGCATACTTTTCAATTTCTCTTAAGCGACTAGGATTAGTAGCATAGTCGTAACTACTTTTAGAACTTGAAGAAGTCGTACTCGAGCCACTATAGAATATGTAGTTGAGATTATTTACTATTGAGAGAACTCCATTATTATAGTCTCCCTTTTGAAAATAAGGGCGTGCTGTTGTCAAGAACCTGTGAGTCTGATAGTCTGTGATCTTACTGGCCACATTATTACTGGTTTCAATCCGTGATTTTCTATCTTGGACTGCTACGACGACCAAGGCACCATGGTTATCTCCCGAGTAGCCAATCTTCCAAGCTCTAGCTGTTTCATTGGCGACTGTTTCGATTGTTTCTCCATCTAGGCTTTTCACAACGTAAACGCCTATTTGGAATTTTTCTGTTTTTTGACTATTTACCTTGTTCAAGCCTCGAATCAGTCTGATTGCCTCCTCGGTTAGATAATGATCCGGGTCATAAATCCCATACTCAGGTTTTTCAAGTGCTGTGAATGCTGACAAGAAGAGAAAGACCATCAACAATCCAAGCAAGCGAACCAACAAACTATTTTTAAATAATCTGATTCTTTTCATAATAACCTCCCTGATAAAGGAAAATTGATTTAAGGAATTATAGCATTTTGATTTTTACAAAGAAAGTGCATTTTCATTACAAATAGATTACAAAAGCTAGGAAAATGATTGAATTTTAATGACAGATTTCTCCTCCAATTTGATAGCTTCTTTTCTTCCCTTTTAGATAGAAAAAAGAAGACCTCACAGTCTTCTTTCAATTTATTTTTATAGGAAAACAAGCAAGGTTTACTTGCGTTTTCTTGCAATCAAGTGAATCGGTGTTCCCTCAAAGACAAAGGCCTTGCGGATTTGATTTTCCAAGAAACGCAGGTAAGAGAAGTGCATGAGTTCTTCTTCGTTGACAAAGATGACAAAGGTTGGTGGCTTGGTTGCCACTTGGGTTGCGTAGAAAATCTTGAGGCGTTTTCCTTTGTCTGTCGGTGTTGGATTGATAGCAATGGCATCCATGATGACATCGTTCAAGACAGCTGATGGGATACGGGTATTTTGACTTTCACTGATTTGCTTGATCATCTCAGGCAATTTATGGAGACGTTGCTTGGTAAGCGCGGATACAAAGACAATCGGTGCGTAAGGCAGGTATTGAAACTGCTCACGGATATCTTCTTCCCATTTTTTCATGGTGTGGTTGTCTTTCTCAAGAGTATCCCACTTGTTGACCACGATGATCATCCCTTTACCTGCTTCGTGGGCAAAACCTGCGATACGCTTGTCGTACTCACGAATACCTTCTTCGGCATTGAGGACCATCAAGACCACGTCAGAACGATCAATGGCACGCATAGCTCGCATGACAGAATATTTCTCCGTATTTTCATAGACTTTACCAGACTTACGCATACCAGCTGTATCAATCATGGTAAACTCTTGGCCATCCGCATCTGTAAAGTGGGTATCAATGGCATCACGCGTTGTTCCAGCTACTGGACTGGCAATCACGCGGTCTTCTCCCAAAATAGCGTTGATCAAGCTAGATTTTCCAACGTTAGGACGGCCAATCAAGCTAAATTTAATCACGTCTGGATTTTCTTCTTCGACTTCGTGTGGTAGATTTTCGACGATGGCGTCTAACACATCCCCTGTACCAATACCGTGGACAGACGAAATTGGCAGCGGTTCACCCAAGCCTAGCGCATAGAAATCAAAGATATCATTTCGCATCTCAGGGTTGTCAACCTTGTTAACGGCAAGGATAACAGGTTTATGGGTCTTATAAAGTTTACGAGCTACGTACTCATCTGCATCCGTAATTCCTTCTTTCCCAGACACCACAAAGACGATAACATCGGCTTCTTCCATAGCAATTTCTGCCTGGTGCTTGATTTGCTCCATGAAGGGAGCATCGACGTCGTCAATCCCTCCAGTATCAATCATACTAAAGGAACGATTGAGCCACTCACCCGTTGCATAGATACGGTCACGTGTCACACCCTCGACATCTTCTACGATTGAGATCCGCTCACCAGCGATCCGATTAAATAGGGTTGATTTCCCAACATTGGGACGTCCCACAATGGCAATAGTTGGTAAGGCCATGTTTTCTCACTTTCTACAATAACTTTTTCTGTTCTAGATTCTTCCGAGTTGAACGAGGTTCGGCTTGACCGAACTGCTCTGCCAAACGCTGACTCCAAGAGGTTGTCGCACGCGCACCAGCATAGTCTGCCTGAACTTTGTCATAGTCCAAAATCGCTTCAACTGGCTGTTCTTGGTATTCTTCTTCAAATACCACTTGGTTCAAAGGTAGTCTTGGTTTGACATCATGTTGTTGATTTGGCACGCCGAGGGCAATCCCAAAAACGGGATAGGTATAGTCAGGCAAGCTAAAAAGCTCTGCCACTTCTTCTGACTTGTAACGGACCAAACCGATAATCACACCACCATATCCCAGACTCTCAGCCGCAAGCAGGGTATTTTGACCAGCAAGAGCCGCATCTACCGAGGTGATGAGGAGACCTTCTACCCCTTGAGGTTGGAAAGTATCTGTATGAAGGCTTGCTCCCTTTTCAGCTCGATTCAAGTCACCAACAAAGAGCAAAAAGGCTGCTGACTGACGAATGGCTTCCTGCGGAACCAATTCATAAAGAGCATCTTTCTTCTCCTGACTGCGTACAAGAATCACAGAGTAGGATTGGAAATTTTTCCAAGATGACGCCATTTGTCCAGCAGTTAAAATCTCGTCCAAGTCTGCTTGAGGAATTTCTTGCTCCTTAAAGCGACGAACTGAAGTATGAGCTTTCATCAGTTTAATGGTTTCTGTCATCGGCGATTTTCTCCTTCTAGTCTTGTTTCCTCTGCTAAATAACGGATTCGTTCCATGACCCGTCTAGCTTCCCAAGTCTCATCATTTCCATTCTTTCCTTTGGCAAAATGTTTTTCCAAATCTTGGAAACTAAAGTTGGAAGTAAAGAAGGTCGGCAAATCTTCCTGCATGCGGTACTGGAGAATAACTTGGAGAATCTCATCACGCACCCAAGGAGTCGACTGCTCCGCGCCAATATCATCCAAGACCAAGACTTCAGCTAACTTGATCTCATCTACCAAGGTCTTCACAGATCCTTCACCGATGGCATTTTTCACATCAATGACAAAACTTGGATAGTGGAGAATGGTTGTTGAAGCACCACGTTTTTCAGATAGGTCGTGAGCCAGGGCCGCCATCATGAAACTCTTACCGACACCAAAATCTCCGTAAAGATAGAGACCTTTTCGGATACTAGGGTAAAGGTCAACAAAGGCATAGAGTCTCTCAAAAATTGGCAAGCGTCCTAGATCATCCAGGTCAATCTGAGCCAATTTCGCTTTCTTGAGACTTGCTGGTAGATTGATCAACTTAAGGCGATTCTTGATTGCCGCCTCTTTTTCAGCCGCGATTAGTTCAGGTGTTTCTTCATAAGACACATCCGCATAACCGTGATTCATGACCAAGATAGGCTTGTAGCCACGCGCTATATAGTCCGCATCCCCACGAAGAAACTTGTCCCGTTCTGTAATATATTGGTTGAACTTGGAGATGCTACGATTTAACTCCTCTTGGTTGAGGGATTCTTTCTGGATAAAAGCCGCTACATCGGGGTCCTTCATGATCTGCTGGACCAAGTCCTGATACTGAAAACGACTTGTCTGACGTTTGATTACATCACCAACACTTTCCATCTAGTCTCCTCCTTCTTCTAATCGGGCTAACATTTCTTGTTTTTTGCGTTCTAGTTCCAGACGAGTTTCCTCACTGGTTTGATTTTTATATTCTGGATTGCTCCACTTGGGAACATTGGTCTTAGTCGAGCTAGTTTTCGATTTTTGGTCTTCCTGACCTTTTTGCTGACGCTCTCGAATCCGAAGCACAGCTTCTTCTGCTGTTCGAATCTTACGATAGGCATAGTCGTTGGCAACTTTCATAGCATATTTTTCATTGACATTGGCCGAATCAACCTTGTTAAAGGTTAAAAGTAAGACGATATTGATGACTTCGTCCAACAAGCCTAAAGATGCCATCTGGTGAAGGAGTTCTCTTTCACTTTGGGTGATGTTCCCCTTACGCGTTTGCTTGATTTCCGCTAAAAAGTGCAGGGGAGTTTTATTTTTGGCTTCCCTGATAATGGTCATTTCTTTGGGGCTAAAGTCAGAAGATACCTGCTTTTGTGCTATCTTTTCACGCATGCGTTTGACTGCAATAACCTGAGCTACCGCTGTCGCCTTGGCTAATTGATAGGTTTCAAACCAGGTCCATTTTTTTTCATCTGCGATGGCAAACAATTCCAAAACATCCGCCTGCGCGTCTTTAAAACGCAAGCCATCTCGAGCCATCAGACGCTGGAAATGTCCCAAGTCAAAATCATTTTTCATCTTGATTTTAGACTCGATTGGAGTCACTTCTTCAGTCAGGTTTGGAAAAACTTGGCTCAAGGAAACAGAAAGTGCTTCTCCCTCACTTGGAACCTGCTTCATAGTAGAAACAGCTGTATCCCCAATCTTTTTTTCCAACAGTGTGCGGTAAATAGAATGCCGCAAAAATTCCTGACTTGAAAGGGGAGAATGAAGCTGTAATTCATAGCTCTCCCCCTTTTGATAAAGGGTCAACAAGTCCAAAGCTGATAAGACTTTAAAAGAATTCAACAAGCTAGGCATGCCAAAGTTTAAATGGTTGAGAATATTGGCAAAAAGGTGTTCTTTTTCCCCTCCATCCCAAAAGGTAATGGCATATAGATAGAGGCTCAGTGCCTCCTGACCGATAATCGGGAGGTAGCACTGCACCAGAGAAGAGGTATCTTGCGACACCCGATTATTCTTTAGAAAAGAAAAACGGTCATTTGGCTTCATTTACTTTTCCTTTTTCTTTTTAGAGGACTGGGTAATCTGCTGGAGCAGACTCTCCAACTCACTCACATCCTTAAAGCTACGGTAAACACTAGCAAAACGAACATAGGTAATCTCATCCAGCTCTGCCAATTCTTCCATGACTAAGGCTCCAATGTATTCACTTTGAATCTCGTTCTCACTGCGACTACGGAGTTTTTGCTCGATACGATTGACCACCATGTTGATTTCATCACTCGAAACAGGGCGCTTCTGAGCTGAGCGGATAATCCCATTAAAGATTTTATCTCTTGAAAACTGTTCTCGTGTACCGTCTTTTTTGACGACAACCAGCGTTCGTTCTTCAACTCGTTCATAGGTTGTAAAACGATGCTGACACTCGTCGCACTCACGTCTTCGACGGATGGTATTTCCTTCTTCGGCTTGACGGCTATCAACAACACTAGACTTGGTAGCCCCACATTTTGGACAACGCATGCTTCTCCTCCTTGTCGTTTTCTTTTCATTATACCATTTTTTGAGCAATTCCCAAAACAATTCTTATTTTTACTTGACAAGTTTTTTGTTTTATTGTATTATTTAATTAGAACAATAAAGAAAAAGAAAGGAGACTATGATGTCCTGGTCATTTGATAATACAAAACCCATTTATTTGCAGATTATGGAAAAAATCAAATTACAGATTGTTTCCCATGAACTGGAACCCAACCAACAGCTCCCAACCGTAAGGGAACTAGCGAGCGAGGCTGGGGTCAATCCCAATACAATTCAGCGCGCCTTGTCTGATCTTGAGCGCGAGGGCTTCGTTTATAGCAAGCGGACTACTGGTCGTTTTGTCACTGAGGACTTAGATCTCATCGTTCAGTCCCGCAAACAGCTTTCTGAGGAGCAACTGAAAAACTTTGTAACGGGCATGCTTCAATTCGGGTATCAAAAAGAAGAACTGCCAAGTGTGCTTAGCGAATACATCAAAGGAGTGTAAAATTATGACATTACTAGCATTTGAAAATGTATCCAAATCCTATGGGGCTACAGCAGCCCTTAACAATGTTTCCCTTGAGATTCCCGCTGGAAAAATCGTCGGGCTTCTCGGTCCAAACGGATCTGGAAAAACAACCTTGATCAAGCTGATCAACGGACTTCTCCAACCAGACCAAGGTCGTGTCCTCATTAACAACATGGACCCAAGTCCTGCTACCAAAGCCATTGTCTCTTATCTACCAGACACGACTTATCTGAATGAACAGATGAAAATCAAAGAAGCACTGACCTACTTTAAAACTTTCTACCAAGATTTCAATCTTGAGCGGGCTCAGCACCTTTTAGCAGATCTTGGCATTGATGAAAACAGTCGCCTCAAGAAATTGTCAAAAGGAAACAAGGAAAAGGTTCAACTAATCCTCGTTATGAGCCGTGAAGCTCGTCTCTACGTGCTCGACGAACCGATTGGTGGTGTGGACCCGGCTGCCCGTGACTATATCTTGAACACCATCATCAACAACTACTCACCAACTTCAACTGTTTTGATTTCTACCCACTTGATTTCAGATATTGAGCCTATCTTGGATGAAATCATCTTCCTAAATAACGGAAAAGTTGTCCGTCAAGGAAATGTTGATGATATTCGTTACGAGTCAGGCGAATCCATTGACCAGCTCTTCCGCCAGGAATTTAAAGCCTAAGCAAAGGAGATTATTATGTTTTGGAATCTAGTTCGTTATGAATTTAAAAATGTCAATAAATGGTACCTAGCACTCTACGGTGCTGTGCTTGCAATTTCGGTTTTGATTGGTGCATCCATTTCTGGTATTAGTCAGACCTACACTAGCTATGGTAATGATCCCTACTATCTGTTAGGCTTTCTGATCTTAGTTTTTGGTGGGCTCAGCGTTACTCTCTGGATCGCGACGATCTTTCTAATCGTTCGACGCTTCAAGGGAAGTGTCTACGATCGTCAGGGCTATCTGACATTGACTCTGCCCGTCTCTGAACACCAGATCATCACCGCCAAATTACTAGGTGCTCTCATTTGGTCAATCATAAGCTATATTGTATTTATCTTGAGTATCATTATTATCTTCTCACTCACCCCTGTAGTGAAAGATTTGCCACTCCTCTATCGATTTATCTCCCCTTATCTCGGCTACGGTTGGCTCTATGCCCTCTCTCTTCTGGTGGGTTCAATTACTTGGATTTTATCTATTTACCTTTGTATCTCAATTGGTCAACTATTTAACGAGTATCGTACCGCTATGGGAATTTTAGCCTATATCGTGCTTAACATCGTGATTGGTTATATTTCTATCTTCTTCCGAATGGATTATGATTTTAACCTCCTAATTAGCGTTGATATCCTCAAAGATTTCATTCTAGCAATTATCTACTACCTCGGAACCTACTATATCTTGAAAAATAAGGTTAACTTGCAATAAAAAACGCCCAGCTTACAAGAGCTGGGTTTTGCTTTAACTCAATATCAAGCTGGCTACGATGGGGCTAACAAAGACATAGAGAATACCAGTGACACCGATAGCCAAGCCACCCATGGCACCTGCTACAGAGCCGTATCGAAAGGCCGTTCCCGTTCCGACAGCATGCCCTGTTCCTCCAAGAGAAAGTCCCACTGCCACTGGATCATCAATTTTCAACCACTTCAAAAGGGTTGGTCCGATAACACTAGTTAAAATCCCAGTTGCCACTACGACGACCAAGGTCACAGTCGTTAAACCTTGCAATTTTTCAGTAATCCCCACTGCCATGGCGGTTGTCACTGACTTGGGAAAGAGAGAAATGGCTAGGAAAAAGTCCATGCCAAATATTTTCGCTACTATAGCGGTGAAGCTAGTATTGACAACTACTGCTAGCAGACTACCAAAGAGAATACTCCGAGCATGGTGCTTCATCAAGTGAAAACTCTTATAAAGCGGAATCCCTAGAGCTACGGTCGATGGGACTATCAAGTTGTTCAGATAAACCCCACCTTGGTAATAATCTTGATAAGAAATACCCGTTACCTTTAGGAAAATAATGATAAAAATTGCCGACAAAAGCAAAGGCGTTGTCAATGGGTGGGGGAAACGCCTATAAATCAACATTCCTACTAGATAAGCTAGGATAGATAATGCAATCCCAAACAGGGGATTGGATACAAATTCACTCATTTGGCTTCTCCTTTCTCATAATCTCCCTCAAATCGTCGCTTGATAAACTGAACCACTAGGGCGATGAGGATAATATTGATGACAGCCGCAAAAAAGACAATTAAGACGATGGGCAAGAGATAGGGGGCAATCACATCAAACTTTTCCATGATACCCACTGCTGGCGGCAAAAAGAGAATGGTCATATTGGCCAGCAAGAAATTCCCCACCATGTTGACATGCCTCGTTCTCAGCCACTTGAATTGTAGGGCTAGAAAAAGAATAATCAAACCGATAATACTGCCTGGGATAGGCAGATGAAAGAAACTGGAGATTCCCTCACCGATTAGAGAAATCACAAAGAGAATCATTAATTGAACATATAACTTCATCTCAAACTCCTTGAAATAGAATTCTTGCATACCAGTTTACTCTTTTTTCAGAAAATTTCAAGGAAATATCGAAATTTTTCTTTCTTGCAAGGATTAGCTAAAAGTAGTATAATCATTGCATGCGCAATCATCTTATGTTACAAAGACAGTCAGTAATGACTTTGTGATTTTAACTGTAAAAAGAAAGGAGAAAGCAATGACCTATTTGGAAAAGTGGTTTGACTACAATCGCCGTCAAAAGGAAATAGAAGCCTTGTTAGAAGAAACCATTGCTCAGCAGAGTGAACAAAGGCTGACTTTGAAAGAGTTTTATCTGCTCTACTATCTGGACCTAGCTGATGAAAAATCCTTACGGCAGATTGACCTGCCAGATAAACTCCATCTCAGCCCGAGCGCTGTTTCTCGGATGGTGGCTCGCCTAGAAGAGAAAAACTGCGGTTTGCTTAGTCGCCGGTGTTGCGATCAGGATAGACGGGCTAGTTTTATCTGTCTGACTGACGAGGGACAAACAACCCTAGCTTACCTGCAAAAAGCCGTCGAAGAAAGACTGGAAACGAGTCTTGATTTCATTTCTTAATCAGATTTTTTTAAAAAAGTTGCGTGCGCAATCATTTTTCTTGACATTCCTCGTTTCAAGGAGTAAAATAAAGTCAAGATCGAACAAAGGAGTTTTATATGATCGAAATTACCTACCTAGACGCCAGCAAGCAAGAGAGAACCATGACTTTCGAGTCTTACCAAGACTTTAAACGTTCACAACAAGCCTGCCTTATCGGCGTCGCGGATTACTACACTGTCCAAAAATTAACCTACAATGGTCATGATTTGGACTACCATGGGACTTATGGAGATGTCTTCTTCTATCTCATGAAACAAGATTTAAGCCAATATAAGTAAAAAGGAGAAATACAATGGCAAAAGCAATTACAGATGCAACATTTGAACAAGAAACAAAAGATGGTTTGGTCTTGGTAGACTTCTGGGCAACTTGGTGTGGTCCATGTCGTATGCAAGGTCCTATCTTGGACAAATTGTCTGAAGAACTTTCAGAAGATGTCTTGAAAATCGTTAAAATGGACGTAGATGAAAACCCAAATACAGCTCGTGCTTTTGGAATCATGTCTATCCCAACCCTTCTCTTCAAAAAAGACGGTCAAGTGGTGAAACAGGTTGCAGGTGTTCACACTGCGGAACAAATCAAGGCCATCCTTGCTGAATTGAGTTAATCACGAAACACTCCCACTCAAAATGGGAGTGCTTTTTTTGTTTGCATAGAAAAAGTCCTGTTCCTCAAACTGAGGACAGGACTCCTTTTTCGTTTCTTAGTCTTCTGTTCCAAGGCAGTTTTTCGCAACAAGAGCTGCAAGTACACCACCAACGATTGGAGCAAGGATGAAAATCCAAACTTGTTGAAGAGCTGCGCCACCAACCAATACAGCAGGAGCCAAGCTACGAGCTGGGTTTACTGAAAGTCCAGTGATGTTCAATCCCACAAGAATCATTGCCATCAAAGACAAACCGATTACCAAACCAGCAATCGCGCCATTTCCTTTGCTTGCTGATGTTACAGTCATGATAACCAAGACAAATAAGAAAGTTGCAATAACTTCAAACAAGAAACCACCAAAGACAGTGACACCGTTTGCCAAGGCATTTTCACCAAGACTAGCAGTTGACATTCCTGAGTTAGCCAAGAGGAAGAAGACCGCACCTGACGCAAGGAAAGCTCCAACTACTTGTCCAAGGATGTAGTTTACAAGCTCAGAAGATGACAAACGCTTATTAATAAACATAGCGATTGAAACAGCTGGGTTCAAGTGCGCACCTGAAACAGTTCCGATTGAGAAAGCTGCGACTACGATTGCCAAACCAAAGGCAAAAGCAATTCCAAGGTGTCCAAGACCCTCTGTACCATTTCCAAAAACAACGGCTCCTGTTCCGATGAACACAAGCATAAACGTACCGATTAATTCAGCAACAAATTTTTTCATGATAAGTCTCCTTTTTTTAAACTATGTATTAGTCTATCAAAAGAAGGAAAGGGTTTCAAGAAAATTGACTGGAAAGTTATTTGAAAATCATGAAATGACCGGCTAATTCCTAGTATTGAAAAGATTGAATAGCTTCTTTCAACTCATCTTGTAAAAAGTTTTTCTGATCAAGTTTGATATAGACTTCCAACAGACAGGATCTGAAATTGGAAAATTTCTGGAAATCATTTGCTTCTTTCAGGGGAAATTCGACTGTTTGCAGCCAAGCAGTGAGTAGAGACGTTTCGATTTTCCCTCGTAAGATTGGTTCATAAAACGCTCTGGCTAACCGCCAATCTTCATCATTTGTAAAACGAATATCAACTCCTTTAAAGATTTTCCCAATGATTTCAAATGCTTCGGCTATATCTGACTTTGGAAAGCTAGGATGGCATATAACTTCCGTCAAAAGATCAGCCCCATGCGCAAAAGCGTGAACCCAACCATACTGATGAGAGTAGCCCGTCGTCTCTTTTTCCTTTGTAAGATAGTACAATCCTTGATTTAGCATGGTAGCCCTGATAGGAGAAGACAACTGCTGGTAATAAAGTGATTCCTTAGTACCATCGCAGGACAGTAGATTGGCATAAATAAGCGCCCTAAAAGAACGTTTAAGAGCCGAAACTCCTCTACTATCAATCTCCTTGTATAGTCCTTCATCAGAGGAGACCTCTTCTGAGATAAACTGAAACTGCTCAAGGGAAAACAACTCTTCTTGAATCCCTCTAGCCAAACTCGTAAAAACAAGTTCGTCTCGAATTTTTGGAGAGGCATCTCCCAAGTGCTCAAGCAACCACTGAATTTCTTCTCGGCTATAGCTTGGTTTTTCTTCTGTCACTTTTCTTTGTAATACTTGATACATCCCTAGTACCTCTGGATTTCTATTAGCTTATCAAAAAGTCATCCGAAGATGACTTTCTTTCTTATTCTGTTTTCGATGGACGTTTTCCTGCTGCAATTGCATCTGCTTCTGTCATCTCAACAACGTTAGCTTTATTAGTTTTTGAAGGCATTCTATCCTTACTATACCAATAAACTTTTGATTTTCCATTGTTTGCAACATAGACAATTCTATCTTGCTGTTGAGCTTTGGTTTCAGCTTCCTGTGCAATTCTTTTTTCTTCCTCTTTTTGAGAAATTGATGATTCAACCGCACCTATCCTATCAAGCAACTCTGTCTTTTTGTCGTTATTTTCAATCTGATTAACTGTTTCTTTAGCAGACTTCACTTGACTCGCATCTTGACTTTCTTCCAATTGTTTGACTAAGGTTTCACCTTTTTCTTGCAACTCCTTTGCAGCTTTTTCTTTGGCAATTCTCTCTTCTTCCGCTTTTTCTTTAGCTTTTTTCTCTTCTTCGATTCGTTTTGCTTCCTCTATACTAGATGAAGTATCCGTGGTTGAAGCTGCCGAAGTAGTAGATGTCGTAGTCTGCTTAGTTTCTGATTGAGAAGATGAAATTTTCTTTGTGACTGTTGGGGTTTGAAGAGCAACCGCAACAAAACTGACAATGAAAAGCCCTATCATTAGATTTCTTTTTCGAATATCTGGCGATTTCTTTACAAAATACCAAATACCAACTCCGCTCAAAACAAGATAGAGAGTAGGCAAAGCAATCAATAAAATGATGCCTAACAAGACTAGGCCTATTTTGATAAAGAGCATTCTTTGGGGATTTTGTTCCAGCCATTTTTTGATTCTATTCATATCGTTCTCCTAGGAGTCTGTCTAAGCCCTACTCCCCCAACTCAGCACTGTAGGCGATAATCTGGTCAACTGTGTCTGACAAGAACTGGATGGTATCACGGAGTGGTTTGTCTGTTGAGATGTCCGCTCCGATAATCATGGCTGACTCAAGTGGTGTTTTGCTGCCACCTGATTTGAGGAGATTGAGCCAGTCTCTAGCTCCAGTCTCAGAGTTTTTCAGATGGAGGTAACCCGCAGTCGAGATGACTAGTCCGGCTGAGTAAGTGTAGCTATACAAGCCCATGTAGTAGTGAGCTTGGCGCATCCAAGTGAGTGCCGCATCGTCGTCAATTTCAATGGCATCTCCCCAGAAATCCGTCAAGACTTCCTTCATAATGCTGTTAAGCTTGCTTGCTCCAAAGGTTTCTCCCTCTTCAATCAATGTATAAACCTTACGCTGAAAGGCTGCTTCCAAGAGGTGGGTGATGAAATTATGGAAGTAGGTATCTGTCAAGCGGTGAGCAAGGGCAAAACGTTTTTGACGCGGGTCATCAGATTGGTGCTCCAAATAATCACTGAGAAGCAATTCATTGAAGGTTGATGGCGCTTCAACATAGTAGGTCGACATATGGGCATTGAAGTAGCTTTGGTGATTATCTGAAAAGATAAATTGACCAGAATGCCCAATTTCATGAATCAAGGTATAGACATCACTCAAACGACCTGTCCAGCTCATGAGGACATAAGGGTGCACACGATATGGATCCGCCGCATAACCACCAGAATCCTTGCCACTATTGGCAGCGAAGTCCACCCAGCGTTCTTCTTGATAGCGCGCAACTTCCTGACAATATTCTTGTCCCAAAGGTTCTACTGACTTCATGACCAAATCATAGGCGTCGTCAATGGTCACTTCAGGATTCAGAGCGCTGTCCAAGTCCAATTTCCAGTCAGCAAAGGTCATCTTTTCAAGACCATTCACCTTGGCAACATGCTTAAGGTATCTCTGAGCAACTGGCGCAAAGTCCTTCATGATGAGGTCAATCTGTCGGTCAAACATGGCACGGTCTACTTCCTGCTCAGCTAAAAGATAATCAAAAACTGAGTCATATCCCTTCATATCTGCCAATAATTTTTCAGACTTGACTTGAGCAAGGTAGGCTGCGGCAGCCGTATTTTGGTGCTTACGAAGTCCTTCTGAGAAGGAACGGAAAGATTTCTCACGAATTTCAGCATCTTCATGGTTTTGGTAGAAATTCTCATAAGTTACAAAGCTGTTTTTGTAGGTCTTGCCATGAGCTTCAAAGTCAGCCATTTCAAAATCTCCAGCTCGCATTTTAGTGTAAATGTCCTGTGGACTGTAGAAAACTTCACCCAGATTGGTCAAGGCCTTCTCCACATCTGCCCCTAGGTAGTGGGCTTTTTTGATTTTAGCCTGACGAATAGCTGCCGTCAAATGTGGCAGTTCACCCAAACGATCCAAGACTTCCTCGTCTGCTGCCACCAAGGCATCGTCAAAGAAAGTCAAGGCTACACTGGCATCTGTCTCAAATTCCATACCAGCTTGGGCGATATTAGCAAAATCCTCATTACTATAGTCTGTCGTCTGAGGCATAAAAGCATAATTGCCGATATGACTCATCTGGATATAGATTTGTTCCAATTCTGCAAAGGCTTTTTCAAAATCCTCAAAAGTGTGAAGATTGCCTTTGTAGTTACGGCTAAATTGGTTGATATCTTCGCGAGTCTTTTCGATTGCTCGCAAGAAATCCTCACGGTCTTGGTATAGGGCGGTTAAATCCCAAAGTTCCTTTTCTGGAAATTCTGAACGGTGTTTTTGTTCCATTTTCTTCCTCTTATTTCTCTAATTCTAATAAAACACTAAGGGCTGATACGGCGTAAAGTGGCGCTGTTTCTGCTCTTAGAATGCGAGGTCCTAGGCCTGCCAAGACGGCTCCTTTAGCTTCAAAACTTTCGATTTCTGCAGGTGACAGACCACCTTCTGGACCAAAGATAAAGAGCAATTTTGCTCCCTTCTCGAGTCCATTAACTGCTTGTAAAAGCGCAGCGGCTTCTCCTTCTTTTGCCGACTCTTCATAAGCCACTACAATGCGGTCAAATTGGTCAAGTTGGGCTAGAAAATCTCCTTTCTTCTCAAAAAGCTTGATATTTGGGACCAAATTACGCTTGCTTTGTTCTGCTGCTCCAAGGGCAATTTTTTCTAGTTTTTCAACCTTTTTACCCAATTTCTTGCCATCCCACTTGGCAACTGACCAGTCTGCTGGGAAGGCCCAGATTTGACGGGCTCCGAGTTCGGTTACTTTTTGAGCGATAAACTCCAGCTTGTCTCCCTTAGGAAAGCCGGATGCGATGGTCACTTGGACTGGTAGTTCCACATTGTCAGCTAACTCTTCAACCAACTCAAACTGACGATTTTCAACATCCAGCACGCGCGCCAATCGCTTAATCCCATCATCAAAGACTAAGGTAACCTCATCATCTTCTTTCAAGCGCATGACCTGAAACATATGCTTGCTGGTCTCCTTGTCCTCGATAGTGACAGGAGAGACTGCACTGCCTTTGACAAAATACTGTTGCATGCTAGCCTCCAATCACACCTGAAATATCCTTTGTTTTCTTAAAGACACAGGCATTCCATTCCCCTTGAATCATATGGGTTTCAAGGAAAAATCCAGCTGACTCAGCCGACTCGCGTACCATGTCCCACTTGTCCTTGATAATTCCACTCATGATGAGGTAGCCTTCATCCTTGACCAAGCGATAAGCATCATCCGTCAGATGAACAAGGATATCCGCCAAGATATTAGCTACAATCACATCTGCCTCAATCTCAACTCCCTTAAGCAAGTCTCCTGCTGCTACATGGATGTTTTCCATACCAGGGTTTAGCTCAATATTTTCCTGAGCAACTCGAACTGCTACATCATCCAGGTCGTAGGCAAAGATTTCCTTGGCACCAAGTAGCGAGCTGGCAATAGAGAGAACCCCTGAACCAGTCCCCACATCTAGCACAGTTTCGCCACCACGAAGAACCTGCTCCAAAGCAAAGAGGCTCATCTTGGTAGTTGGGTGGGTTCCTGTCCCGAAAGCCATACCAGGATCTAGATTGATAATCTTTTCTCCCGCAGTCGCCTCATAGTCTGTCCACGACGGCACGATAGTCAAATCATGAGTGATACGAGCTGGCTCATAGTATTTCTTCCAGTTGTCTGCCCAATCTTCCTCAGCCAAGGCAGTCGTCCCCATTTTGACCTCTCCCAAATCCATAAAATCTGTCAATTCTGCTAGGCGAGCCTGCAAGTCTGCTTCAACCACTGCCACATCCACCGTTTCAGGGTAGTAGGCGGTCACAACGATTTCTTCTTGCTGCTCGACCTCTGGGAAAATCTCGCCGAAGCGGTCAACATTTCCCACATAGTCCATACTGTCTTCAATCGCAACACCTTGCGCTCCCAGCTCAATCAAGAGGTTGGAAACCAACTCCTCCCCCTCACGCTTCACTGTAACTTTTAACTCTTGCCATGTTTCCATATTTAAGATACCAAGCCCGTAAAACACAAAGCCAAAATAGGAAATTCTCTGAAGACGCTTGTGTCTAAGAGAAGTTTATCTTTTTGGCACAGTGTTTAGGGCGGGTTCAGTTTAGAAATTTAACCGAACCATCCTTTCTAATCACTTACTTTTAAATAATCTTTTAATCTCTCTTGCAACTGAGGTACAACTTGACTGGATGTCAAAAATTCCTCAATGTTCATCAATTTATAGCCCTGACCTTCATCTCCAAATACGATACTGTCAAATTGGTCCTGTGTCAACTGACCGACTAGAAATACAGATTGTTTATCCGCAAAAAGCATACTTGGATAAACCTTACTCCAAAGCAGACAATCCTCAGTCAGATGAATTCCCAGTTCCTCAAAAACTTCACGCGCCACGCACTCAAAAGGACTTTCATCACCTTCACGTCCACCGCCTGGAAGTTCCCACATATTGGACCAGGGAATGCTTGCCTTATCATCGCGTAAGATAGTCAAAAGCTTATCCCCACAAAACAAAGCAATCTTACAGCCTGTGAAATCAGAAATCTCTATGTCCATGTCAAACTCCTAGTATCTCGGATAAGGATAAAACTCTCCCTCTTCCAAGCCGACTTTTCCTTCTTCAAAGACTTCTTGGTTCCATTCCATGACGAATTCTTCTGCTTCTGGGTCTTCCAAAAAGTCCATAAGGGCATCTAGCCCAACCTCAGCAGTATCTTTAAGGAAAAGAGCAAAATATGCTAAAAATTCACGAGAAAATCCTTTTTTAGGCAAGTAAGGGATGACAGTCAAATAGTCTTCTGCATTGACTGTTGATTTAGCAGGATTGTAGAAAAGAACTGCTTCTTCAAAGAGAATGTCATCTGACGAAACCTCTCCGTCCTCATCCACCATCTCCACACCTGCAGCATTTTGCGCTTCTAACAAAAAACTCACTTCAACCGCGTGGTTGCGCTTGTCCCAACTAATCTCAAAGTCAAAGGGAAAATTCTTCTCCAACTCTTCCTCTAAAACATCTAAAAATCCGTATGTTGCCATTTTGTCCTCTTTCTATGCGACTCTTAAATCGCCCCGATTGCTCGGAAATATGCTAAAATAGATACTACCATCTTACCACATATACATCAGAAAATCCACGTTAGAAAGGACTGCTATGCCAGACAATCTCGCGCTTCGCATGCGCCCTAAAACCATAGACCAGGTCATCGGTCAGGAGCATCTGGTCGGACCTGGAAAAATCATCCGTCGCATGGTGGAAGCCAACCGTCTGTCTTCCATGATTCTCTACGGACCTCCGGGCATCGGCAAGACCAGTATTGCCTCTGCCATCGCTGGAACAACAAAGTATGCCTTTCGAACTTTCAATGCGACAGTTGATAGTAAAAAGCGACTGCAAGAAATCGCGGAAGAGGCTAAATTTTCAGGTGGTCTCGTCCTATTACTAGACGAGATTCATAGACTAGATAAAACCAAGCAAGACTTCCTCTTGCCTCTCTTGGAAAGTGGACTGGTCATCATGATTGGGGCTACAACTGAAAATCCTTTCTTTTCTGTCACTCCTGCCATTCGTAGCCGTGTTCAAATTTTTGAGTTGGAACCTCTGTCTAACCAAGACGTCAAAGAGGCCCTGCAGATAGCTCTAAGTAACCCTGAGCGTGGTTTTGATTTTCCAGTAGAACTAGATGAAGACGCGCTGGATTTCATCGCAACCTCTACAAACGGAGACCTGCGTTCTGCCTTTAACTCGCTGGATTTGGCAGTTCTCTCTACCCCTGAGAATGATAAGGGCATCCGCCATATCACTCTAGACATCATGGAAAGTAGCCTGCAGCGGAGCTACATTACCATGGACAAGGATGGAGACGGTCACTATGACGTTCTATCTGCCCTGCAAAAGTCTATCCGTGGCTCAGATGTTGATGCCAGTCTTCACTATGCTGCCCGCTTGATCGAGGCTGGTGATTTGCCAAGTCTCGCTCGTCGTTTGACTGTTATCGCTTATGAAGATATCGGTTTGGCCAATCCTGAAGCCCAGATTCACACTGTGACTGCTCTGGATGCTGCTCAAAAGATTGGTTTCCCAGAAGCACGTATTCTCATTGCCAATGTCGTGATTGATTTGGCCCTTTCTCCAAAATCCAACTCAGCTTATGTGGCTATGGATAAGGCACTTGCTGACCTCAAAACATCAGGGCACTTGCCTATTCCGCGACACCTGCGTGATGGTCACTACAGTGGAAGCAAGGAACTAGGGAATGCCCAAGACTATCTCTATCCACACAACTATCCTGGAAATTGGGTCAAGCAAGACTATTTGCCAGAAAAAATTCGTAATCATCACTATTTCCAAGCAGAAGATACTGGTAAATATGAACGGGCTTTGGCTCAAAGAAAGGAAGCTATCGACCGTTTGCGAAAAATCTGAAATCCTTTTCAAAAAATTGCACTTACCTCTTGATTTTTTTTGAAAAAGTGGTATTATATAAACATAGAAACGCTGTGGTGTACGACTTCACACTTAAGTGTTGACCGACTATTTTTTGTATTATTAGGGAAACAAAAGTCTTCTAACAGCATGTAGGCCGTCTCACACGGAAACAGCTTCAGTTAGAGCGAGTTGCCCACCTGCTTAATTGCGCGGGTTCAATACAAACCGTGAAGTTTCGGCACCAATACAGCTTTTTTCTTTGCCTCCTTAGCTCAGCTGGCAGAGCAGCGGACTCTTAATCCGTGGGTCACAGGTTCGATCCCTGTAGGGGGCATCTAAATACAACAGGAAAAAGCCTTGTAAATCAAGGCTTTTTTTGCTTGTCTATAACTGATTTACCCCATCATTTGTCCCACATTTTAAATCTATCTTTTCTTTTTGAATCAAATTACATCTTTACAAATAGTGTAAAGCCAGTTACTTTTGCTTTGATTCCATACAATATTTTCATGTAGAGAAGACAAATTTTATCTTCTCTTTTTATTTTCAAAATAATAAAAACTGATTTTCTTTTCATAAATCAGACTGAAACTTCCAAATTTTCCATTTTGTTTATTGACATTTCCTCTAAAAAGGTGTATAATATTTTTATTATCAAACTATACTATACTATATAGGGGGTATTGAAATGAAATTTTCTAATCGTTTACTGCTATTCCTTGCAGGAGTTGTTTTTGTCCTTTTAGGACTTTTCCTATTTACAAACCCAGTAGCTAATCTTGTTGCTTACAGCTGGTGGATTGCATTTGGTTTACTGGTTTCTTCTATAGCAGCTATTTTAGGCTATTTCTCTGTACCAAAAGAGCTTCGCTCACCAGCTCATCTTTTCCAAGGGATTGTTAATCTTCTCTTAGCTCTTTACCTCGTTGCCTATGGCTTTGTGACGCTGCCAGTTGTCATTCCAACTATTTTAGGAATTTGGTTAATTGTAGAAGCCATTATAGTTTTCTTTAAAGGCAATCGTCTGGGATTGATTTTCCCTATTATTGGCAACCATATCATGTGGATAGCGTTGCTTGCATTTTTACTAGGTCTAGTGATTTTGTTCAATCCAGTAGCTACAAGTGTCTTTGTCGTTTATGTCGTTGCCTTTGCATTTTTAATTGTTGGTTTCACCTATATCCTTGATGCCTTTCGTAAATAATCTAGCTGCCATTTTGGGCATATTAAAATAGCTGGGAAGTTACATTCTCAGCTTTTTCTGTTGCCTCCTTAGCTCAGTTGGTAGAGCAGTAGACTCTTAAGCTATGGGGCGCAGGTTCGAGCCCTGCAGGGGGCACATCTAAATCAACAGAAATAAGCCTTGAAACCAAGGCTTTTTTTAACGTCTAATAGCTTTTTGTAGAAAAGTATTTAAAAATAAAAGAGAAGAGAATCTCTCACTCTCTTCTCAGTATATCTTATTAAATTTAGTTTTTCTTAATCTAGCTGATTTTCCTTTGCAACGACAAATTCCTTAACCAATCGATAGATAACAGCAAATATCGGTGTAAAGAATATCATCCCAAGTAAGCCAAAGAGATTGCCTCCAATACTAGCAGCCGCAAGCGTGAAAATAGCTGGCAAACCAATAGACTGACCTACAACTCTAGGATAAATAAGGTTTCCTTCAATCAGCTGTATAACTTGATATAGAAGAAGAGAAAGTAAGGCTTGAGTAGGACTCACTGTGAAGATAAAAATCGCTCCCACAACACAAGCAATCATAGGCCCTACATAAGGAATGAACGATAGCACTCCTGCAAAGATACCTGTCATTACTCCATAGGGTATCCCAAACACGCTGTAACCAACCGCTATCATAACTCCTATGATGACTGCTTCAATCAGCTGACTCATCAAAAATTGGTCATAAGTCTCTAGTGCTACTTGTCCAATGCAAGTTAACTTTGTCACCACTTTCTCTGGAAATATAACTTTTAGAAGTCGACTCGTCATCGCTGCCAGATGTTCCTTACTGGATAAAAATGAAAAGGTAAATACTATAATCAGAAAGGCATTCATTATACTTGAAAAAATATTTCCTATATTACTAGTCAGACCGGATAAGAAGGTTATCAAAGCTTGACTAATAGAGCTAGACTGTCCCTGAATTCCTGATACGATAGTTGACAGCATGTCTTTGGTTACAAATTCCGAGCTGTCTAGCAATTTCCTAAGTTGAGTCAGGACTGTTGAAAGGACTGTTCCCAGCTGACTAATAGTCTGAGCTAGGGTTGGCAGCACCAAAACCAAAAGAGCAATCACGATTAAGATAAGAGCTAGGAAAACAAGTACCATGGCAATCGGACGACGCAACTCTGCCTTTACCTTCAATTTAACTAAATACTGTTCAATTTTTTTCATAGGAACATTAAGCACAAAAGCAATAACAGCACCATAAATCAAGGTTGATATTACATCAAAGAGAGAGATTGCTCCTGATATAAAGCTCGATGCATTCAGAATTACAAGAGCAACCAGCCCTATAAAAAGGATTAACGGAGTATATTTTTTAACTAAGTTCATAAATTCTCCTTAATAAACATGTTTAGATACGACTATACTATTTGGTTTTTCAAACTCTCGATCAAGGTAGGCTTGGTAAGTTCCTGGAGCGATAAATCCTTTGGGTGAGAGGATATCGGTGCCAGCCTGACCGACTATGGTATCAGCCAAGAGCACACAGTTTGTAGATAAGACAAAGTAGGATTTAAACTTAGATTTGATAAATTTATAAAGTTCCCCATCTGTCTCATGTCTGATTTTATAAGCGTAGGTGTAGTCTTCCTTACCATCACCTGTCATGATTTTATCTGCACTTGGCTCCCATGGAATCGTCAGTTGTTTCAATTCAGCCAACTTTTTCTGAACTGCTTTTTCCATTTCAGGCGTCAAATCTATCCCATAACCAAAAAGCGTTTTTTGACTCTCGCGTTTACATAGGTCAATGTACTTGTCACGATCACAGAAATATAAGACACCATCTCCTACCATGCCAAATAAGGTCTCAGAAGACGGATCATAGTTGCCATAAGAAATAACACGGCCTTGATAGCAGATATCCACATGACCAATTGCCGAAAACAGAGAGGTCTCAGCTGTATGAATAAAAATTTCAAGCTCCGCTGTCTTACCAGACTTCACCATTCCAAGATGGATATCCTCTCTCTCATCAGCATTTTCCTGCATGAATTTATTGATTTTTGCTAAAGTACTTGCAGGGATGAGAGCGGCTAGGACAATAGGTAAGCTAATTCTTACACGACGTTTGAGATGGTTTTTCCCAATTTCCTCCTCAAACAAGAAACCGTCACGGATATTGGACACACCATAAAGGAAAAAATAAGCCCCTAATACAAAGAGTTGAAAAACAGAATTTCCTGTAGAGGACAAAAGACTAGTCCCACCAAGAAAAACTAGTACGAGTCCATCTAGTAAGAGACGAAAACGAGGTCGAATTTTGTTTTTGCGGTAGAGAACATAGGTGACAAGGTTGATAGTAGCATGAAAAATCTGATAAACTCCAATCACAAGAGCCAAAATATAAATCGGCACATCCGTCGCAAGATTCGAGCCTAGCAAATATCCCAGCACTAACAATTTAACCAGTGCAACTCCCAAGGTATCCGTTGACTGGCTTTTTTTGAAAACTCTTAATAGCAAATCTACGACCGTTGCTATCCAAGCTAAAAACAGAACCAGGCGAATAACTGTTACTGGCAACCAAGTCCCCGTGACCATCAAGATGAGACCTAGCAGAACAAACAAGAACCCCTGAGCAAGTAATTTCTTACCTGTCAGACCTAAAGATAGAATTTTCGCCATATAAAAACCTTTCAACAATAAAAATTAAACACTCCGATTAAACTGACTAGTAAATAGCCAACACTACAAACAGCCTGTGCCAGCAACATATGGTGACTAGAAATGACTGTAGTAATGTCACCATCTTGTCTTATGCACTTCTAAAATTTGTTATATTGATTAGAAACCAGAGCTTATAAAAACTAGCTAAACTCGAGAGATAGACACAATTGCGACGAAAAAATGTATAACCAATTCAACTTGTTAAGGTAAGAAAGCATTATTTCCAATCTATTAATTATTCATCTATTACCTATTATGACACAATATTCCCTATAGTTCAACTTTTTACTTGTTTTTATATTACACGGACTAAAAAGTTTTCAACAGTTGATTGCATTTGTTTTAATAAGTTTTAACCTTTCTTGGTTAGATAAAAAAAGAACCATACAGTTTAGAATCTGTATGGTTTTTGCCCCACTTTTGTCCCATTTTTAAATCATGACATTGAAAATACCTAAAATCACTTATATTTCAATATTTTTAATTGCTCTCAATATGAAAGTCCTTTCCAAATCCCTGTAGGGGGCATCTAAATACAACAGGAAAAAGCCTTGATTTACTAGGCTTTTTTGTGTATCTGTTCTACTTTTGTTCTACCAATGGATAGTAAAGATATAATTTTGTGAACACCCTTTCCAGACAGCTCTAATCTGATTGCACTTAAAATTTTAAAAAATTTAAAACAAAAGTCTTGCTTTTCTTTTTATTTTTGATATACTTGTTCTTGCACCTGATACAGGTTTGTCAAAAGAGGAGTTCAGATGGATACAAAATTCTCAGTTGCTTTGCATATCTTAACAATGATTAGTGAAAGCAAGGAAACCTTAAGTTCTCAAGCATTAGCTATTAGTGTTGGGACTAATGCTAGTTACATTCGAAAAGTGATTGCCTTATTGAAAAATGCAGATTTGATTCGTTCCCATCAAGGAAAAACAGGTTATCAACTCAGTAAGTCTCCAAAGAAAATGACTTTACTAGAGATCTACTATGCTACTCAAGAAATCAATCACATTAGTTTATTCCCTGTTCATCAAAATAGCAATCCTGATTGCCCTGTTGGAAAACATATCCAAGGAGCAGTTTCACCGCTTTTCGCTAGTGCCGAATCTCAATTAGAGAAGGAATTAGCAAATCAAACTTTAGAAGATGTCATTGACAATCTATATAAACAAGCTAAACAAGCCCAAAACTGATTTGATAACAAGTCAGTTTTTACTGGAAATAACATATACTTGTATCAGATACAGGTATAAAATCATATAGAAAAAGAAAAGAGAAATCACATGAAAGCCGCACAACACACTACTTATAACAAAAACAATATCACACTGAACATCACAGAAATCGCTAAACCAAGTATTACAGACAAACAAGTCTTGGTGAAAGTCACCGCAGCCGGTGTTAATCCTCTCGATAACATGATCTCTCGTGGTGAGGTCAAGATGATTGTTCCTTACAAACTTCCTCAAACTGCAGGTAACGAGGTCGGTGGGATCGTTGAAAGCATTGGCAAGCAAGTTGACAACTTTCAGATAGGAGACCGTGTCTTTGGCCGTCTGCCACTTGATCATATCGGCGCCTTTGCAGAATACCTAGCTGTCGATAGCCAAGCCTTAGCCAAGGTTCCAGACTATCTATCAGACGAGGAAGCTGCTGCTGTTCCGCTTACTGCCTTGACTATCATGCAGGCTCTTGACCTCATGGGCGCTCAAGCTGGGAAAACGATCTTTATTTCTGGTGGGACTGGTGGTGTCGGTGGTATGGCCATTCCGATTGCCAAGGCCAAAGGTTTGAAGGTCATTACCAACGGTTCTGGAGATAGTGCTAAGCGTGTGTTGAAACTAGGAGCAGATAGATTTATCGATTACAAAACAGAGGATTATACAAAAACGGTTAGCGAGGTTGATTATGTCCTCGATACTCTCGGTGGAGCTGAAACTGAAAAACAAATGTCTATCATGAAAAAAGGTGGTCATCTTGTTTCACTTCGTGCCATGCCAAACGGTGCCTTTGCCAAACGCATGAATCTACCAAAATGGAAACAGATGATTCTTGGCTTAGCAGGTCGCAAATTCGATAAGATGGCGGAAAAATATGGTGTCCGCTACCATTTTATCTTTGTAGAAAGCAATGGCGCTCAATTACAAGAGGTAGCTGACCTCTTTAGTAAATTAGAAATCAAACCCTCTATCGATACAGTTTATCCATTTGAAGAAGTGAATAGCGCCTTAGACAAGGTCGCTAATGGTCGCTCACGTGGAAAAACAGTCCTCAGCTTTAAGAAATAAAAAGGAAAACACAATGTCATATCTTACTACAAAAAATCAATACATCACGGTCGACGGGAACAAAATCGCTTATCGCGAACTTAGTAAAGGCAAATCAAAACTACCTCTTCTGATGCTGGTCCATTTGGCAGCAACTCTCGATAACTGGGATCCTAAACTCTTAGACTTGATTGCTGAAAAGCACCATGTCATTGTAGTCGATCTTCCTGGAGTAGGAGCCAGTCAGGGCAAAGTTGCTCCGACTATTCCTGGAATGGCTGAGCAGACAATTGACTTTGTAAAAGCGCTTGGTTACGATAAAATCAATCTTCTTGGCCTTTCTATGGGAGGTATGATTGCCCAAGAAATCATCCGAATCAAGCCTACTCTAGTGAACCGTTTGATTTTGGCTGGAACAGGACCTCGAGGTGGAAAAGAGGTCGATAAGGTCACAGGGAAAACCTTTAGTTATATGTTTAAAGCTGGACTCGAGCGCATCGATCCTAAACGCTATATCTTCTATAATCATGATGATCAAGGGAAAATTGAAGCCTTGAAAGTCCTAGGACGAATGGGTATGAGAACAAAGGAATTTGCGGATAAAGATATGAACCTATCAGGATTCCTAACTCAACTCAAAGCTATTAAACGTTGGGGGAAAGATTCGCAAGACGACCTAAAATTTATCATCCAACCAACCTTAATCGTCAACGGGGACAAGGATATGCAGGTTCCAACGGAAAATTCTTATGATATGCATGAGAAAATCGAAAATAGTAAGCTGATCATCTATCCAAATGCTGGTCACGGTTCGATCTTCCAATATGCAGAGGAGTTTTCAAAAAAAGTCATTGCTTTCTTGGAGGACTAAGATGGTCAAAACTATTCTGATTACAGGTGCTACTGACGGTATCGGTAAACATTTGGCAAAGAAATTGGCTAGTGAAGGGCATCATGTCATCCTCCATGGTCGAAATCCTCAAAAACTTGAGCTGGCGCTTCAAGAGGTTAGGACCGTTTCCTTGAGAGGCAGAGTTTCTAGCTACCTTGCAGATTTTTCAAAATTAGATGATGTTTATCGATTTGTAGAGGAAATCAAGAGAGAATTTCAAAGTATTGATGTCTTGTTTAACAATGCAGGCCTTTATGCTGGAAAAGAACGAAAAGCGAGTGCTGAAAATGTCGAGTTGACCTTTATGTTATCTGTTCTGGTTCCCTATATTTTAACAACTAAGCTAGGTCCCTTGTTAGAAAAAGCGTCTGACGGCCGTGTCATTAATACTTCTTCCTATATGCATCATTTTGCTAAGGTTAAGGATTTAGACTTTGGATTTGAGACGAACTACAATCCTGGTTTGGCCTACAATAATTCCAAACTTTACACTATTTGGATGACACGCTATCTAGCAAGGGATTTCTTTTTAAGAGGTTCAAATATCACCATCAATTCTTACCATCCTGGCTTAATTTCAACAAACTTAGGGAATTATTCCAGTGATGAAAAGACGAAAAAGTCTCTCTTCGGACGCTTGATGAAGTCATTTTCCAAAAATCTAGACGAGGGAATTGAAACAGGCTACTATCTTACATTATCAGAAGAAATCATTGGTTTGACTGGCTACTATTTTGATGATAAAACTGTCAAAACAGTTTCTGAAAAAGGGTATACACTTGAAAAAGCTCAAGATTTAACCAATTACTGTAATGATAAAATTAAGTTATTTAAACAGAAATATGTTGAGTTTGATTAAAAATTTAATACAAGAGGAAGACTGGACAGGAACTCAATTTCAGGAGAAAACGAAGTAAATCTTCCCACAATAAAACGCATAATATCAAGGTTGTTCAAACTGGATACTGTGCGTTTTTCAGATTTCAAAGACTTTTCCTAGCCACTTTTTTGCTTCTATCTCCCCTTTTTCATGATGTATTTTCGTATAGGTGTTTCAACCATTTGAACGATTTCAAATCCTTCTTTTTGATAGAGGTGCTTGGCTACTTGATTTGCCTCGAAGACATTTAGAGAGATACTGTCTATATCTCTATTTTCAAATGCTAAACTAACAAATTTCCTTAAAGCCTGGCTACCTAAGCCTTGCCCCTGTTTCTGAGGATTGATAAAAAATCTTCCAATATGAAGATTGCTGTCTTCTTGCCTGATTTTCTGGATAAGCCCCACAAACTCTTGTCCTTCAAAGATTGAAAAGATTCCTTCCAAGTCTTGAAAGACTTGAATTGTCAAGGGGAAAGGAATCATTGGTCCCATCCATTGTTCTTGAAAGGATTTTCCAAGGGAGTTGGACCATTGGCATACGAGCTGAGCGTTTTCTGTGCTCATCTTTTCTTCAAAACGAATTGTCATCTTGACCTCACTATCTTGTCTATGTTTCTTTATTATACTACTTCTACTATTTTTTACGAATAGATAAGTATGATTGATATTTATTTTTTTCTTGTCGGGAGCATTCTCGCTTCCTTTCTTGGTTTGCTCATCGACCGTTTTCCTGAGCAATCCATTATCCAACCTGCTAGTCACTGCGATTCCTGTCAGACTCGCTTGCGTCCCTTAGATTTGATTCCGATTCTCTCGCAGGTCTTCAATCGCTTTCGCTGTCGTTACTGCAAGGCTACTTATCCAGTCTGGTATGCCCTCTTTGAATTAGTCTTAGGGCTCATTTTTCTGCTTTACTATTGGGGATTACTTTCCTTGGGACAAGTCATTCTAATCACTGCTGGTTTGACCTTGGGCATCTACGACTTTCGCCATCAGGAATATCCCTTACTGGTCTGGATGACTTTCCACCTAATCCTCATGGCCTGCTCTGGTTGGAATCTAGTCATGGTCTTCTTCCTTATCCTTGGAATGTTGGCTCATTTTATCGATATTCGCATGGGAGCAGGGGATTTTCTCTTTTTAGCTTCTTGCGCTCTCATCTTTAGCGTGACTGAACTACTGATCTTGATTCAGTTCGCTTCTGCGACGGGCATTCTAGCCTTTCTCCTGCAAAAGAAAAAGGAAAGACTTCCTTTCGTGCCTTTCCTCTTACTCGCTGCTTGTGTGATTATTTTTGGTAAGCTACTGCTTGTTTGATAAAGTCCTCAATCGGCTCTCCTTGGTGGAGAGCTTTTACAATTTTCGAACCGACGATAACGCCATCTGACACCGCATTGAAACGTTCTACATCGGCTTGACTAGATACACCAAAACCTGTCAAGACTGGGATATCCGCTACTCGATGCAGTTGCGCTAAGTGCTTGTCCAAGTCTGCACGGTAATTGCCGGATTTCCCTGTCACCCCATTGATGGCAACAGCATAGACAAAGCCTTCTGCCCCTTCAATCAACTCTTTCTGGCGCTCAATTCCTGTCGTCAAACTAACTAGAGGAATCAAAGCAATGTCTGTATCTGCCAAAAATGGTTCTACAAAGTTAGCATGTTCATGAGGCAGGTCTGGGATAATCAAGCCCTTCACAGCTGTATCCGCCAAATCTTTAACAAAGTTCTCCACACCGTACTGAAAGAGGGGGTTGAAGTAGGTCATGATGACCAGCGGAACCTCTGTTTCAATGGTTTTCAAGGTTTCAACCAAAGTCTGGGTAGAAGTCCCATGGGCTAAACTGCGCAGGCCAGCTTCTTCTATAACAGGTCCATCTGCGACAGGATCTGAAAAGGGAATACCCACTTCAACAGCCGAAACACCCAAATCTTCTAAAAAGTGTATTGTTTCTCCGAGTCCAGCCAAACCTTTCTCATGGTCACCAGCCATGATATAGGGAACGAAAATTCCTTTTCCAGCTGCTTTTATAGCGTTTAATTTCTCTGTTAGTGTCTTAGGCATGAGCTTCTCCCTTCTTTGCTGCATCTGCTTCCAAGCGGTCTTTGACTTGAACCACATCCTTATCTCCACGACCTGATAGACAGACTATCATGGATTTGTCTGGTCCAAGTTCTTTGGCCAATTTCACTGCAAAAGCGATGGCATGGCTAGATTCCAAGGCTGGGATAATCCCTTCCACACGAGACAAGAGTTGGAATCCTTCCAAGGCTTCCTCGTCTGTCACAGGAACATAGCTGGCACGTTTGATATCGTGGTAGTGAGAATGTTCTGGACCGATACCAGGATAGTCCAAACCTGCTGAGATAGAGAAGGCTTCAAGAATTTGACCATGAGCATCTTGGAGCACATCCATGAGAGAACCGTGGAGGACACCTGGACGTCCCTTGGTCAAGGTAGCTGCGTGGTGCTCCGTATCCACACCAAGTCCAGCCGCTTCAGCTCCATACATAGCTACTGACTCATCTTCTACAAATGGATGGAAGAGACCGATAGCGTTAGAACCACCACCAACACAGGCCACTAGGGCATCTGGCAGATCTTGACCTGTCAAGTCACGGTACTGTTGTTTAGCTTCTCGACCGATGACACTTTGGAAGTCACGAACGATTTCTGGGAATGGATGAGGACCCAAGGCAGAACCAAGAATATAGTGAGTATCATCGATATTAGCTACCCATGAACGAAGAGCTGCATTGACCGCATCCTTGAGCACGCGCGAACCATCTGTCACGGCCTCGACCTTGGCTCCCAAAAGCTCCATACGGAAGACATTTAGGGCTTGGCGTTTGACATCTTCCTCACCCATGTAAATGGTACATTCCATGTTAAAGAGGGCCGCAGCTGTTGCAGTTGCCACACCGTGCTGACCAGCACCTGTTTCAGCGATAATTTTCTTTTTACCCATACGTTTAGCCAGAAGAACTTGTCCCAAGGCATTGTTAATCTTGTGGGCCCCTGTATGGTTGAGGTCTTCCCGTTTGAGATAAATCTTGGCTCCGCCGATATGCTGGGTCAAGTTTTTTGCGTAGTAAAGGGGAGTTTCACGTCCTACATACTGGCGTAAGAGCTGGTTTAATTCCTCTTGGAAACTTGGGTCCGCCTGACTTTCACGATAAGCTTTTTCCAACTCCAAAACTGCTGTCATCAATGTTTCTGGGACGAAACGTCCACCGAATTTTCCGTAAAATCCATCTTTATTTGGTTCTTGATATGCCATGCTTTACCCTCTCTATAAATCTTCTAATCTTTTCCTGATCTTTTTGTCCATCTGTCTCCACTCCGCTCGATACATCTACTGCATAGGGAGTGAAGTGTTGAATTGCTTTTGCTACATTGTCTTCCTTAAGCCCACCTGCGATAAAGAAGGGCTGAGCAAGTTCTGCTGTATCCAGTTGACCCCAGTCAAAGGTCTGACCACTCCCTGCCACAGGCGCATCAAAGAGTAGATAGTCTGCCCGAGAATGAGGCACATGACCATTTCCATCCACCTGCACAGCCTGAATGCTGGCACAAGGCAGATCCTCAAACAAATCATCTGCTACCTGACCATGAAGTTGAACCAAGTCCAAACCAACTTTTTCAATCGCTTCTAGCAGTTCTGCCCGACTTGGTGAAACAAATACGCCAACTTTTTTTACATAGGAAGGAATGAGCTTTGCCAGCTCAGCAGCCTCTTCCAAGGTCACCTGCCTTTTACTAGGTGCAAAGACAAAACCGATGTAGTCTGCCCCTGCTGACACAGCTGTCTCTACCGCTTCTTTGGTCGATAATCCACAAATTTTAACCTTTGTCAATCTGCAACTCCTTGATTCTTTGAGCCACATCTTCTGCCTGCATGAGAGCTGTGCCCACCAAAACTCCGTTAAAGTATGGTGCTACTCGTGTCGCATCCTGCCCTGTGAAAATGGCAGATTCAGAAATGTAATAGCGACCTTCCTCAAAATGCTGGGCCAAGTCTACACTGGTCTGCAAGTCGACTTCAAAGGTGGTCAAGTTGCGGTTATTAACCCCAATAATCTCAGCACCAAGCCTGTGGGCCACTTCTAGTTCAGCTAGATTGTGAGTCTCCACCAAGACTTCCAAACCAAGCTCTGTCGCGTAGTCATAGAGTTCCTTGAGGCGTTCTTCTGACAAGGCCGCGACGATGAGCAAGATAACTGTCGCCCCTGCATTCCGAGCTCGGATGATTTGCTTTTCATCGATGATAAAGTCCTTGTTGAGCGTTGGAATGTTTACCTGACTGGAGATCTCACGTAAATAATCCAAATGCCCTTTAAAGAAAACTTCATCTGTCAAAACCGAAATCATCACTGCGCCGTTCGCTTCATAAGTCTGGGCCTGTTGCACAATATCCACATCGAGATTGATATCTCCCAAACTAGGGCTAGCCTTCTTGACCTCAGCGATTACCTGCAAACGGTCCCGGTGATTCTTCAAAAATTCTGCCAAGTGATAGGTCTGGCGCAAGGGCTGGACTTCCTCCAGCTCCATTTTCTCGACCTCACGCGCCTTCTGCTCCAAGATTCGTGCTAAAAATTCCTGACTCATTTTTGGTACTCCTGTAACAGTCTGAGTTTTTCAAGGGCCTTGCCACTAGCAATCACTTGACGGGCCAAGGCTACTCCTTCCTTGATACTAGCTACCTTACCATTAGCATAGAAACCAAGACCTGCATTTAAAACTGTCGTTTCCAAGAATGGACTTGGTTCGTTATGAAGAACGCTGAGCAAAATTTCTGCATTTTCCTGAGCATTCCCTCCACGAATATCTTCGATAGCGTAGCGTTCCATCCCCAAATCCTCTGGAGTGAAGCTTGACAAGGTGATTTCGCCGTTTTCAAGAAGAGCAATCTTGGTTGTTCCGTTCAAGCCAGCTTCATCTAGCCCTTCTGGTCCAGCAACCACGATGGCACGTTTGCGACCCATATTTTTCAAAACCTGAGCGGTACTTTCTAGCAGTTCTGGACGACTAATACCAAGCAACTGTGTTTCCAAGGCCATTGGGTGAATCAGTGGACCAGTCAAGTTCATGATTGTTGGAATTCCCAACTCCAAACGAGCTGGCATGATGTATTTCATAGCTGGGTGCATATTTTTAGCAAAGAGAAAGACGATTCCAGTTTTATCGAAAACCTTACCTAGTTCTGCTGGTTTGAGGTCAAGATTGATGCCCAATGCTTGAAGGACATCTGCCGAACCCGATTTAGAAGAAATCGAACGGTTACCGTGCTTGGCCATGTGAATGCCGCCACCAGCCAAGACAAAGGCTGCAGTTGTGGAAATGTTAAAGCTGAAGGACTTGTCTCCACCAGTACCACAGTTGTCCATGGCATCATGTATCTCAGTTGGAATGTGTTGGGCATGGCCTCTCATGACTTGTGCAATGGCTGTGCGTTCTTCCGGTGTTTCCCCCTTCATCTTAAGGGCCAAGAGAAGAGAAGCAATCTGCGCTTCGGTTACACGCCCAGTTACGATACGTTCAATGACGTCCGTCATTTCCACACCTGATAAATTTTCAAATTTTGCTAATTTTTCAATAATCTCTTTCATCCTAGTTTCCTCACTTTACAACCTTCTCGATAAAATTCCGAATAGAAGACAAGCCATCTGGCGTTCCGATACTTTCTGGATGGTACTGGAAGCCATAAATTGGAAGTTTTTTGTGTTGGATTCCCATAATGGCTTGGTCATCAGTCGAACGAGCTGTCACTTCAAACTCTTCTGGCATTTCTTCAATCAAAATACTGTGGTAACGCATGACTGGACGACCATCCTCAATGCCTTGATAGAGAACAGATGGCGCTTCAAAGCTGATGTTGCTCTGTTTCCCATGCATGACTTTTGGAGCCAAACCTAGCTTCCCACCAAAGACTTCTGCGATGGCTTGGTGCCCCAAGCAAATCCCTAGAATTGGTTTCTTGCCAGCAAAATCACGAATCATGTCTTCCATCTTTCCAGCATCAACTGGCCAACCAGGACCCGGAGAAAAGACCAGACCATCTGCTTTTTCAGCTTCTTCATACAGCTTAGGATCATCATTTCTCAAGACTTGCACTTCTGCGAAATTCCCAATGTACTGAGCCAAGTTATAGGTAAAGGAATCATAGTTGTCAATCAATAAAATCATGGTCTTAGTTCTCCAATTCTAGTCATAGATTTAGCCTTGTTAATGGTTTCTTGGTATTCGTTTTGGGCGATGGAGTCATAGACAATCCCTGCCCCAGCCTGCACATAGGCTTTTTGATTTTTGAGAATCATAGTTCGGATGGCAATGGCGAAATCCATATCACCCGTCGCAGACAAGTAGCCGATTGCTCCTGCGTATACACCTCGTTTTTCTGTTTCCAGTTCATAGATGCGTCTCATGGCCCGAATCTTTGGAGCTCCTGAAACTGTTCCAGCTGGAAGTGTTGACTTCAAGGCATCCATAGCAGTGAGTTCTGGAAGCAAACGCCCTTTCACAACACTGGTCAAATGCATGACATAACGGAAGAGCTCCACTTCCATATATTTGGTGACTTGGACACTTGCCGTTTCAGAGATGCGACCGATATCATTGCGTCCCAAGTCTACCAACATCCGATGTTCTGCTGTCTCCTTCTCATCAGAAAGCAGGTCAGTCGCCAAGACCTTGTCCTCTTCATCCGTAACCCCTCTTGGTCGCGTACCAGCAATCGGATTGGTTGTCACGATGCCATTTTTGACAGAAACCAAACTTTCAGGACTGGCACCGATGATTTGATAATCCCCAAAATCATAGAAATAGAGGTAATTAGATGGATTGGTCACGCGAAGATTTCTGTAGAAGTCAAATGGATTTCCAGTAACCTCTGCTGAGAAGCGCTGACTGAGTACGCATTGGAACATATCACCATTACGAATCAAGTCACGAGCGGTTTCCACCATTTCCTCAAACTTATGAGGAGCGATATGCGGTTTGAAGTCCAGCGGAGATAAATCCAAGTCTTCAAATTCATTTGAAGCAGGGATGCGTAATTCCTCAAGCACTTGGTTCAAGGCTTCTTGCAAATCTTCTTGACTACGCTCGCTGTAAAGAGCATCCTCAATGACATGAATTTTTTCCTTCTTGTGGTCAAATACCATGTAGCTCTCATAGACAAAGAAATGCATGTCTGGCGTCCCAATCGTATCCTCAGGGATTTGACCAATTTCTTCATAGAGCGAAATCATATCATAACCGACAAAGCCAATAGCTCCCCCACCAAAAGGTAGATCTGAATGGTGCTGGCTCTTATGAGTCACTTCATAAAGGAAATCCAAAGGATCCCGATCAATCACTTGACCATTTTGATAAAGGACTCCATTTTCAAACTTAATCTCAAAAACTGGATTATAGGCTAGGATAGAAAAACGAGCGGTTTCCTTGTCTCTAGGAATACTTTCTAAGATAACCTTGTGTTGCCCTTTTAAGCGCATATAAGCCAAGATTGGTGATAAGACATCTCCATGAATGATTCGTTCCATTGTAATTTCCCTTTCAGTTCTACTTCTAGTCCGTGGCGATTGTATGAAAAATCCCCACGCAAAATAACTTGCGTGAGGACGAAATTCGCGGTGCCACCTCAATTATAGGATTTCTCCTATCTCTCATTCCTGTCTCAGAAAGCTCCTGTAACAGGCTGTGCGATAAAGGGCACTCCCTTGAGAATTATGTTTTCTTCTCTCGTTTCAGATGGACCCAACCTTACAGCTTTCTCTGCTTGTTTCCAGCAACCACAAGCTCTCTGGGAAAGAAAGTACTGTAATTTTTCCATCTTTTATTTTTTAGCTTCTAGGTAGTCTGCAATCGCAGCTACGTCCTTGTCTCCACGACCAGAGACATTGATGATGATAATGTCATCCTTACTAAGTTTCGGTGCACGTTTAACCGCTTCTGCGATAGCGTGCGAACTTTCGATCGCTGGGATAATCCCTTCAGTCTTGCTTAGAAGGAGCAAGGCTTGAACAGCTTCTTCATCTGTCGCTGCTACGTATTCTACGCGGCCAGAATCTTTGAAGTAGGCGTGTTCTGGGCCAACCCCTGGATAGTCCAAACCAGCTGAGATAGAGTAAACTGGCGCCAGCTCTCCATCTTCCTTAAAAACTGCATAAGTCTTCATACCGTCGACAATTCCGACACTACCTTTTGTCATAGTGGCTGCGTGCTTGTCTGTGTCAAGTCCGTGACCGGCAGCTTCGACCCCAACCAATTTGACTTCTTCATCAGCCACATACTGTGAAAAAGCACCGATGGCATTCGAACCACCACCTACACAGGCAATAACGTAGTCTGGTAAACGGCCTTCTTTTTCTAAGATTTGACGGCGAGATTCTTCACTGATGACCTTTTGGAATTCATGGACAATGGTTGGATAAGGGTGAGGACCCACAGCAGATCCCAGAACATAGAAGGCTTCAAGGTCATTCATCCATGCTCCAAAGGCTGCATCAACCGCATCTTTGAGGGTACGAGTGCCTGTTTCAACTGCGTGCACAGTTGCTCCCATCATCTCCATACGGAAAACATTGAGACGTTGACGTTCCACATCTTCTGCTCCCATGTAGACATCACAGGCCATACCAAACTTGGCTGCAGCAGCTGCTGTCGCAACACCGTGCTGACCAGCTCCTGTTTCTGCGATCACTCGTTTTTTGCCCATACGTTTGGCAAGAAGAATTTGTCCTAAAACATTGTTGAGCTTGTGAGAACCAAGGTGGTTCAGGTCTTCGCGCTTGAGATAAATCTTAGCTCCACCTAGGTGGTCTGTTAAACTTTCCGCAAAATAAAGTGGTGTTTCGCGACCTGAATAGTCTTTTAAGTAATGGCGAAATTCTGCCAAAAATTCTGGATCATCCTTGTACTTGTCAAATGTCACTTCCAACTCATCCAACAAAGCCTGAATAGGCTCCGGTACAAAACTACCACCAAATTGTCCAAAATAACCTTTAGTTGTCATAAAATTTTCCTCTTTCTGTATGAATTCGGCTTTTTGTTTGCTTTTAGTAGTAGGCAAGGAACTGTAGATAGAACTCTAGTTCATCAAAGCGACTTAAGTCCCTAATAAAAGATAAACAAAATGACCGAAAGAAAAAAGCCCACACACGGAATTCACTTCCGTGTGAGGGCGTTGGTAACGCGGTGCCACCTCAATTATAAAGGGACTATTCCCCTTTACATCTCTGCCTTGTCTAACAACAAGTTGCACTGTAAGGTGTGCGCACCGAATTTTCATTGTTTCAAATTCATTTTTTAAATCAGCCCACTTTCACTACTTTCAATCACCTGTTCACAATCACCACAGGCTCCCTGAAGATCAAAAATAACTACTTTTCTGATTTATTGAGAATATTATAAGTTATTGTTCTATCTTTGTCAAGATTTTTTTATGATTTTTTTCCAGAACCAAGGATTTCTTCGGAAATTCTCACCAAAGTCTTAACGATGTAATCAACCTCATCATCGCTTAATTTTGTATGAAGAGGAAGGGTAATTTCATTTTCAAAGAAGGCATAGGCCTTAGGATAGTTCGCCATATCAAAGCCAAGATTCTTATAGGCTGTCAAGAGAGGAAGCGGTTTGTAGTGTACATTACTTGCAATTCCTGCTTTAGCCAATTCTTGGACGATGAGGTTGCGTTCTTCTAAGCTTGCTCCATCTACATGGGTGATGTAGAGGTGGCGTGAAGATTCGACAGTATCAGTCTTGTGTGCCAGTGAGTGAATACGAGTACCCGCAAAACCACGATCATAGCGGTCCACGATGTCCTTACGACGTTGCAGCAAAGCAGGGTAACGATCCAATTGTACCAAACCTATCGAAGCCATGATATCCGTCATGTTGCACTTATAGGCTGGTGTTACGATATCGTACTCCCATGAACCCAATTGCATCTTGGCAAGGGCATCCTTTGTTTGACCATGAAGGGAAAGAATTTGGAATTCCTTGTACATTTCTTCGTCGTCAATCGCTGGATTGGCTTTCCAAGTGGCACTTCCTCCCTCAGCAGTTGTAAAGTTCTTAACGGCGTGGAAAGAGAAAGAAGTAAAGTCAGCGATGGAACCAGCAGGCTGTCCTTTATAAGTAGATCCCAAAGCATGGGCACTATCAGAGACAATCACGATACGGTTAAAGGCTTTTTGCCACTTGCTAGCAGCTGTAAAGAGGTCACGTTTTTTCTCCACGACTTGGAACAAACGGTCATAGTCGCAAACAATCCCTGCAAGCTCAACAGGAATAATCACCTTAGTTTTCTCAGTAATAGCTTGCTCAAGCAAGTCATAGTCCATTTCAAAAGTATCTGCTTGGATATCCACCATGACAGGTGTTGCTCCCACGTGAGTGATGACACTACATGAAGCTGTATAAGTCATAGCTGGAACGATGACTTCATCACCAGGTCCCACTTCCAAAACACGCAAAATCAACTCAAGAGCGGCAGTCGCAGAGTTGAGGCAGACCGTCTTAGGTGTCTGTGTGTATTGGGACAAGCGACGCTCCAGTTCTTTTGTCTTCGGACCTGTTGTGATCCAACCAGAACGAAGGGTATCCGCTACTTCAGCAATTTCTGCTTCTGTAATATCGGGTGGTGAAAATGGAATATTGTAATTTGGCATTGATTTGCTCCTTTTATCTGTACTCATTTTCTCATGACTACTTTATTTTAGTACCTCAAACACGGTTTGAAACATGATTTTGATGTCTCCAAGGAAACTAAACTCTCGGAGATAGGCGAGGTTATAGCGCATCTTTTCAGGAAGGACATGTTCGACATAAGCCTGGTCAACTGACAGACCTTTCTCCGTCATTTGACTGATGATCGTATCCTCATCCTTGTAGTTGATACTGGCTGGAGAGGTGATTCCGGCTGGCAAGAGCAAGGTCGCCATCATTTCAGGGCTGTACTGCTCTGTGTAACGTGGCACTTCAGGACGGGTCCCTACAAAGGACATCTCGCCTTTAAGGACATTGACCAGCTGAGGTAGTTCGTCCAAACGCACACGGCGAATGAAATTCCCCACTTTGGTAATACGGCTATCGTTAGCAGAAGTCACCAGACTTCCTTTTTTATCCGCATCCGTTACCATAGTACGGAACTTCCAAATCTTGAACGGACGGTTGTACTGGGTCACGCGCTCTTGCTTGTAAATGACTGGTCCCTTGCTATCCAACTTGATCCAAATGCTCAAGATAAGAAAGATGGGAGAAGTCAAAACTAGCAAAAACAGGGCCAGAACCCAATCCAGGAAACGCTTGAAAATCAGCGAACCCTTCCTTTTAGAGACAAGCTGGTAATAAGACTCAACCTCGCTTGATTGCATTTCCACGGGCAAGTCTTCCCATTTCAGCATGCTGTTTCTCCTTTGTTTTTATTATACTATTTGTCAACATTTTTCATTATACCACAAAATGGAAAAGGCGGTGCAAGAAATCTGTAATTTAGAGGAATTCTTATTAGGACATGGCTCCAGCCTGCAAGCTATACATCTTGTAATAGGTTCCTCCCAGGGCCAAGAGTTCCTCATGGGTTCCACTCTCGATGATGCGTCCCTTGTCCAAAACATAGATACAGTTGGCATCTTGAATAGTTGAAAGACGATGGGCGATAGCAATGGTCGTCCGCCCCTGTCTCATCTTAGCTAGGGAATCTTGGACCAGACTTTCTGTTTCAGAGTCAATATTGGCTGTTGCTTCATCCAAAATCAGGATTTTAGGCTGACTGGCGACTGTTCTGGCAAAGGCAAGAAGCTGACGCTGGCCAGTAGAGAAGCTCGAACCACGCTCAGAAACAGGGGCATCATAACCCTGCGGAAGGTCCTGAATAAAGGAATCTGCATCGACAAAGGCAGCCGCAGCCTGGACCTGATCATCACTGAGATCTTGGTACATGGCGATATTGGACTTGATGGTCCCATGATAGAGGAAGGGATCCTGTAAGACCAGACCAATGTTTTTTCTCAGTTCTTCCTGACTGTAGTCTCTAATATCCACACTATCCAAGAGAACGCGGCCTGACTGAAATTCATAAAAGCGCATGAGGACATTGATAATGGAAGATTTCCCAGAACCTGTATGCCCCACAAAGGCAATGGTTTCCCCCTTGTTAACTGAAAAGGAAATGTCATCCAGAATCGGATGTTTACCGTCATATGAGAAACAGACATGTTCAAAACGGATATTGCCTTCTTTGACTTTAGCTTGCCCATCTTCTTGAAGAGGCTCATAGGTCGCTTCATCAATCAAGGCAAAGACACGGCTTGCAGACACCATGGATGTTTGAAGGGTTGAAAAGTTTTGCGTCACCTCAATCAGGGGATCAAAGAGACGGTTGATGTACTGGATAAAGGCATACATGGTTCCGGCCGTTATCCCGATAGAAAGACCACGGTAACCAAAGTAAGCCATCAAAACGGCATATCCTAGCAGTTTCAGCAAACTCATGGCAGGTCTTAAAAAGAGGGCATCCAAAGCCACAGAACGGTTGGCATAGACCAAGTGTTCTTGGTTAATCTCATCAAATTCTGCCTGCAGGCGCTTCTCTTGATTAAAGGCCTGGATAATCCTGATCCCATCGATATTCTCTGCCAGCTTACTATTGATATCAGACAAGAGACTTCTGGTTTTCTCGATGATTTTCACTGATTTTTTCCGATAGAGATTGACCAAAAGGAAAATCAAGGGTAGAAAAAGCAAAACTAATGCTGTCAAACGAAAATCCAGCACCAACATGGTATACAGGGTTGTCAGAAAGATGAAAACTGCTGAGATAAAGCTGGATAAAATCCCCGAAAACATATCACTGATGGTCTCGGTATCATTGGTCAAACGAGAAACGATGAAACCTGCTGGCGTCTTGTCAAAGTAAGACATACCCAGTTTTTCCATATTGGCAAAGGCATCGCAACGAATATCTCTGACAATACTGTAGGACACCCGCGCAAAGAGAAGATTACCGACATACTGGACCAGAGTTTGCAGGATATAAAGAGCATAGTAGGCCAGCAAAACGGTAATGGCAAGTTGGTTAAGACTACTGAGATACTGGTCGATAAAGTGGGAAGCCACAAGGGGAATGACACTTTTAATGACCGTAGTCGCGAGGAGAAAACTGAGTGCCAAAAAGGTCAGGAGGCCATAGGGCTTGAGATAGGACATCAAGCGCTTCAATACAGCCCATTGTTCTTGCTTATTCTGCATCTTCTTCTCCTTTCATTTCCAACTGCTGAGACTGGTAGGTTTGGGCATACCAGCCATCCAGGGCAAGCAGTTCTTCGTGCGTGCCCCGTTCGATAATTTGACCATTTTGTAGAACCAAGATCAGATCTGCATGGACAACTGCACTGAGACGATGAGCCGTGATGATGGTTGTCTTGTCCTTACGCGTCTCCTTGAGATTGTCGATGATAGCGTACTCTGTCTTGGCATCCACAGCCGACAAGGAATCATCCAAAATCAAGATATCAGGGTCTAAAATCATCGCCCGACTCATAGCTAGACGTTGCTTTTGCCCACCTGAGAGACTAACTCCCTTTTCACCGATCAACGTATCAAAGCCCTGAGGCATATCTACAATATCTTGGTAAACTTGAGCTAGCTTGGTCGCTTCCTCGACCGCTGAAAGGGACAAATTAGGATTTCCAAAGCGGATATTGTCTAAAATCGAAGTCGCAAAGAGGAACTGGTCCTGAGGAACATAGCCCATGAGACTTCGAAGGTCCGTCAGACGATAGTCCCGAATATCATGACCGTTTAGATAAATAGCTCCCTTATCCACATCGTATTCACGCAAGAGAAGTTTAATCAAGGATGTTTTCCCAGAGCCTGTCTGCCCAACCAAACCCAGGGTTTGTCCTTTTTCCAAACTAAAGTGAATATCCGTCAGTGTTTCCTCATTTTCAAAGGCAAAGCTGTCAATGGCGTACTCCAAGCGTCCATTTTCAATACCATCTAATGGAAACTCTGGGTCTTTTACTGGAGATTCCTGAGACAAAAGATTCTCAATCCGCTGGTAAGAAACCTTTCCTCGCTGAGTAATATTAAAGAGGAAACCAATAGCCATAAGAGGCCAAACCAGCATATCCAAGTAGCTGATAAAGGTGACTAGATTCCCAACGGTGATTTGCCCTTTCTGAACCATCAAGGAACCAATCAAAAGCGTTAAAACATAGGATGAACCAACAAACAAGAGAACCATAGGGTCAAAGAGACTATCGTATTTCATTGTTTGGAGGTTCTTTTGAAAGGTCAATTCATTGACTGCCTGAAAAGACTTCAACTCGTCTGCCTGATAACCAAAAGACTTGGTTACTTTAATACCTGATACGGACTCCTGTACCTTGTTATTGAGTTCAGAAAAAGCAGCTTGGGATTCGCCAAAGGCCTTGTGAGTCTTTCTCCCTAGACGACTGGTCGCATAAGCCATGAAAGGCAAGGGAAGAATGGCAACCAAGGTCATTTGCCATGAAATGCTAAAAAGCATAGTCAGCAAGGTCACCAGAGCCGTGATAGAGGCATCCACCGCAGACATAACACCGCCACCTGCAAGACGGGTCAAGGCATTGATATCATTTGTAGCGTGTGCCATCAGATCACCAGTCCGATAGGTCTGATAAAAGGCTGGAGACATTTTTGTAAAATGCTCAAACAAGCGAGACCGCATGATCTGCCCTAGACGGTAAGAAGTTCCAAGGATATACATGCGCCAAACATAGCGCAGATAGTACATCCCAAAGGCTGCCAGCAGCAGATAAAATAGATTAAGAAGGAGGTCCTGCTGGGTTAGTTGCCCCGACGTAATGGCATCAATCACCCGTCCCATGACCATGGGGGGAATAAGGTTGAGGACGGAAACCAAGACCAAAGCCACAATCCCGACTAGATAACGGCGTTTTTCTAACTTGAAAAACCACCAGAGTTTTTGAATAATGGACATAAAATCCCTTTCTGATTGCAAATGGAAACCTGAGGCCAAGACTCAATGAAAATCAAAGAGCAAACTAGGAAACTAGCCGCAGGTTGCTCAAAGCACTGCTTTGAGGTTGTAGATAGAACTGACGAAGTCAGTAACCTACATACGGCAAGGCGACGTTGACGCAGTTTGAATTTGATTTTTGAAGAGTACAAGACCCCAGGTTTTTCTTATTCATAAGTTACAACTGTGACGGCACCCTTGTCATACTCAGCGATAAAGATATTGGCCACATTGTCATGCCCTTGTTTGCTGAGATTATCAAGCAACCACTCTTCGCTACGGCCAATATATTCCAAAACATCGACTTGGATCACACCGTCAGTCACAACTGGATACTTAGGATTTTCATCTCCCATTTGGACCACGATGAGTTGGCCATTTTGCTCCTGCACAGCTCGTTTGACCTGTTTCATCTGGAAAATTCCTTGGTTACGAAGTTTGAGAGCAACTTCTGCTGCAGACAAACCAACTGAACGACAGGCTTCTGGGTCAATCTGCCCATTTTTGATAAGGAGAGTTGGTTTTCCATCAATCAAGCGTTTGACAAAACGAACATTGTTATTGAGCCACTTGAGGGTCAAGACCAAAATCGTCCACATCATCAAAATCACTGCGTACTGCAGAATGCTGATTGAACTATTGTAAATCACCCCACCGATGATACCACCAAGAACATAGTTCTGAATTTGGTCTGTAGCAGAGTTAGGTGCTAGATTCCCCTTTCCTGTCACATTAATAACAAAAACAAGAGAGAAAAGACCCAAGGCCAGTTTGATTAAAATTTCCATATAATTGAGTGTCATTTGTTTACCTCCACCAATTCAATAGCGTCTGTTTGATGCAATTCTAATTTCTCTAAAAGATACTTGTCTGGTTGGCTCCCGTTCATGGCACGATAGAAATTTGAACCTACCTTGATAAGTGCTCCATCAGTGGCTGCAGAAGTATTGACATAAACTTCTGATTTATCCACTCCCAAGTCTTTGGAAACAACCTCTATGAAATGAAGGGAAGTTTGAAATTGGTTGTTAGAGGCTTGATTGGTCTGGTATTTTGAGATTGTTACCAAAAGCATGGCTACCAAGGTCAAGGCCAAAATCATGACCAATTCCCGAAACTTAGTCCCCTTTTTATCTCGATAGGCTTTAAAAGCAAAAAATCCTGTGATAGCTAGGAGCACAATCCCAAAGCCAATCATGATGCCATTTTGCTGACTGATTTGGCTAAGTACATAGTCATATGAGTAAAATTTCATTTATTTTCACTCCCTTTCATAAAATCATTCTTAATTATAAACGAAAGAGGGTGATTTTTCAAACCATACGTTGGGGAAATACGCCTTTTTTTGGTATAATATAGTCTGTAATCTGAATGAAAAAGGTAAGTTTATGAAACTCATATCATGGAATATTGATTCCCTCAATGCTGCCCTAACGAGCGACTCAGCTCGTGCAAAATTGTCCCAAGAAGTCCTACAAACCTTGGTAGCTGAAAATGCTGATATTATCGCTATCCAGGAAACCAAGCTTTCTGCAAAAGGGCCTACAAAGAAACACTTGGAAATTTTAGAAGAACTCTTCCCAGGTTATGAAAACGCTTGGCGTTCCTCTCAAGAACCTGCCCGTAAAGGATATGCTGGAACCATGTTCCTCTATAAAAAAGAACTCACACCAACGATCAGCTTCCCAGAAATCGGTGCTCCTTCTACCATGGACTTGGAAGGTCGCATCATCACCTTGGAATTTGATACATTTTTCGTGACTCAAGTATACACACCAAACGCTGGTGATGGGCTCAAACGCTTGGAAGAACGTCAAGTCTGGGATGTCAAATACGCTGAGTATTTGGCTCAACTAGACAAAGAAAAACCAGTCCTTGCAACCGGTGACTACAACGTAGCCCACAAGGAAATCGACCTTGCAAATCCTGCCAGCAACCGCCGTTCACCTGGTTTTACAGACGAGGAGCGTGCTGGATTTACCAACCTTTTGGCAACTGGATTTACTGACACCTTCCGCCACGTTCACGGCGATGTCCCAGAGCGTTATACTTGGTGGGCCCAACGTAGCAAGACTTCTAAAATCAACAATACAGGCTGGAGAATCGACTACTGGCTCACTAGCAACCGCGTGGCTGACAAGGTGACCAAGTCTGACATGATTGACTCGGGTGCGCGTCAAGACCATACGCCCATTGTATTGGAAATTGAACTCTAAGGAGAAAGCTAATGGACTATCAAGCTGTCATTCCTGAATTTGTAGTATCTGACCTCGAAAAGTCACGCCACTTCTACTGCGACTTGCTGGGATTTTCTGTCGAATACGAGCGTCCAGAGGAGAAATTTCTCTTCCTCTCGCTTGAAGACTGCCAACTTATGCTAGAAGAAGGCAGCACAGAAGAATTAGCCCAACTAACCTATCCTTTCGGGCGCGGTGTCAATATTTCCTTTGGTATTGAAGATGTCCCTCAGCTCCACCAAAAACTGCTGGAAGCTGACCATCCTATCCATCGTCCGCTGACAAAAAGAGAATTTCGAGTGGGAGATAGCTTTATTTACCCTCATGAATTTGCGATTTTGGATCCAGATGGTTATTTTCTAAGATTTAGCGAATAGAATAATCGAAGTCTACAATACTATCTAGCCTTGTAGGCTTTTTCGTTCGCTTTTATGATCTATTTGCTAACAAAATATTTGATTTATAAAGCTAATTGGTGTAAAATAAAAACATTGGCAGCGGCCTATTTAAAATTGAATATCATTTTACTTGTTTATGTCGTGAATTGGCACGACGTTTCTACAAGGTGCCGGAACACCTAACAATGAGTATGTCAGCTGAAGGTATGGTGTTGGCCATGCCTATTTTGGGGACTTACTTAGGGGATTAAGTAGGTCCTTTTTGAATATTTTTGTTAAATCACGCCTTTAAGTGTAAACTAAATATTTTTAATATTTCCCTTAATTAGTGCGGACGGGAGCAACTTCCTTCGGAATTTCATCCCTAATTTTTGAGCCCCTAGCTCTTTCATTTCTAGGCTTAGGCTAAAATAGTTCCCCGAACTATTTTACTCTCAAAAATCCCTTCATAGACAATAACAAGATTATTGTCCATGATACCACTACGGCGGGAAATATTTGATAAAACTCGCTTCGCTCGTACTAGTTTTATCAAATATATAGTACTAGCAAACTGGTTCACTATAGAAATATTTAACCAACAAGTAAACTTGCTTTTAGACTTTAGGAGGTCTTATGGAATTATTAGAAGAGCGCATCCTTGAGGATGGGCATATCTTGGGTGACAACATCCTCAAGGTGGATTCCTTTTTAACCCATCAAGTTGACTTTAGCTTGATGCGAGAGATTGGTAAGGTATTTGCGGACAAATTCGCTTCTGCTGGCATTACCAAGGTTGTAACGATTGAAGCGTCAGGCATTGCACCAGCTATTTTTACAGCTGAAGCCTTAAACGTTCCCATGATTTTCGCCAAGAAAGCTAAAAACATCACCATGAACGAAGGTATCTTAACCGCCCAAGTCTACTCCTTTACCAAGCAGGTGACCAGCACCGTTTCCATCGCTGGAAAATTCCTCTCACCTGAGGACAAGGTCTTGATTATTGACGATTTCCTAGCAAATGGACAAGCTGCCAAAGGCTTGATCCAAATCATCGAACAGGCCGGAGCTAAAGTCGAAGCGATTGGTATCGTGATTGAAAAATCTTTCCAAGATGGTCGCGATTTGCTTGAAAAAGCAGGCTACCCTGTCCTATCACTGGCTCGCTTGGATCGTTTCGAAAATGGTCAGGTCGTATTTAAGGAGGCAGATCTCTAATGCAAAAACAAGAAAAACACTCGCAAGCAGCCGTTCTTGGCTTACAGCACTTACTAGCCATGTACTCAGGTTCTATCCTGGTTCCTATCATGATTGCGACAGCTCTTGGCTATTCAGCTGAGCAGTTGACCTACCTAATCTCCACAGATATCTTCATGTGTGGGGTGGCCACCTTCCTTCAACTCCAACTCAACAAATACTTTGGGATTGGACTACCAGTCGTTCTCGGGGTTGCCTTCCAATCCGTCGCTCCTTTGATTATGATTGGGCAAAGCCACGGTAGCGGTGCTATGTTTGGTGCCCTTATCGTTTCAGGGATTTATGTGGTTCTGATTTCAGGCATTTTCTCAAAAGTTGCCAATCTTTTCCCATCCATCGTTACAGGATCTGTTATTACCACGATTGGATTGACCTTGATTCCTGTCGCTATCGGAAATATGGGAAATAATGTCCCAGAGCCAACTGGTCAAAGTCTCTTGCTTGCAGCTATCACTGTTCTAATCATCCTCTTGATTAACATCTTTACCAAAGGATTTATCAAGTCTATCTCCATTTTGATTGGTCTGGTTGTTGGAACTGCCATTGCTGCTACTATGGGCTTGGTTGACTTCTCTCCTGTGGCTGCAGCACCACTAGTCCATGTCCCAACTCCCCTCTACTTTGGAATGCCAACCTTTGAAATCTCCTCTATTGTCATGATGTGTATCATTGCAACGGTGTCTATGGTTGAATCCACTGGTGTTTATCTGGCCTTGTCAGATATTACCAATGACCCAATCGACAGCACGCGCCTTCGAAACGGTTACCGAGCAGAAGGTTTGGCTGTACTTCTCGGAGGAATCTTTAACACCTTCCCTTACACAGGATTTTCACAAAACGTTGGCTTGGTTAAATTATCTGGTATCAAGACCCGTCTGCCAATCTATTATGCAGCTGGTTTCCTAGTCCTCCTTGGACTCCTACCTAAGTTTGGTGCCCTTGCCCAAATCATTCCAAGTCCTGTCCTTGGTGGTGCTATGCTGGTTATGTTTGGTTTTGTTTCCCTTCAAGGAATGCAAATCCTAGCGCGCGTTGACTTTGCTAACAATGAACACAACTTCCTTATCGCAGCTGTATCAATCGCCGCTGGTGTTGGACTAAACAATAGTAATCTCTTTGTCAGCATGCCAACAGCCTTCCAAATGTTCTTCTCAAACGGAATCGTCGTGGCAAGCCTCCTCGCCATTGTCCTCAATGCAGTATTAAATCATAAGAAGAAATAAAAAAGAGGTGCGAACCTCCAGATTGAAGAAAAGTTCATTTTGGACGATTTCTTCAATCTTTTTCTTTCGGTCCAAATTAAGACTACCCTTGAAAAAATTGGAATAATAGCCCTTCTGAAAAAATATACGTTAAATCAGAAATTAAATTATTTCCAAAATAATTGTAAGAGTATCCACTTTCTAATAGGTCGCTCAAAAAGTTTTAAAAATCATAAAAACGCATAATATCAGGCATTCAAAAACCTTGATATTATGCGTTTTATCAGGGAAAAATTTGCTAGATTTTCTCCTCAAATTGAGTCATTACCCAGCCTCTTCTATTATCTTCTTTTACCCTTTTTTACAGGCATGAGCGTAATGTCTCTCAAGCTAAAGTAGGCTAGAGCCAGCATGGCGATTGTGACAAAGAATTCTGTCGGTAATTGGAAGATCTGCAAGATGGACAACATCAGCAAGATCAAGAGTGCAACAACTACAAAGACCAAGATAACGATGTTGACTGTTCCTTTAATGCTTTGTGGTGTCGCAAATACATAGAGTAGTAATAAGAGGATTCCTATGATTAAATAGACCATCTTTATCTCTTTCTAGCTCTTATTCAGCTGATTTTTTCTTCTTATTGGCTTTCTCGCGCTCTGCCTTGTTGAGGATTTGCTTGCGCAAACGGATAGACTCAGGTGTTACTTCCATGTACTCATCGTCGTTCAAGAACTCGAGCGACTCTTCAAGTGTCAAGATACGAGGTGTCTTGATAACCGCTGTTTGGTCCTTAGTAGCTGAACGAACGTTGGTCATTTGTTTAGCCTTTGTGATATTCACTGTCAAGTCGTTTTCACGAGAGTTTTCACCGATGATCATTCCTTCGTAAACCTCAGTACCTGGGTTGACAAAGATGGTACCACGCTCTTCGATAGACATGATTGAGTATGTTGTTGCCTTACCAGCATCGATGGAAACAAGGGCACCACGGTGACGTCCCCCAATTTCACCTGGAATCAATGGCAAGTATTGGTCAAAGGTATGGTTCATGATACCGTAACCACGAGTCATTGACAAGAACTCAGTTGAGTATCCGATCAAACCACGCGCAGGAACAAGGAAGACCAAACGAGTTTGACCATTACCAGTTGAAATCATATCCAACATTTCACCCTTACGTTCAGAAAGGCTTTGGATAACAGAACCTTGGTATTCTTCTGGAGTATCGATTTGCACGCGTTCAAATGGCTCACATTTAACACCGTCGATTTCTTTTACAATAACCTCTGGACGAGATACTTGAAGTTCATAACCCTCACGGCGCATGGTTTCAATCAGGATTGACAAGTGCAATTCTCCACGTCCTGAGACAGTCCATTTATCTGGTGAATCCGTTGGGTCAACACGAAGGGAAACGTCTGTTTGCAATTCTGCTTGCAAGCGTTCTTCTACCTTACGAGAAGTCACCCATTTACCTTCTTTACCCGCAAATGGTGAGTTGTTGACTAAGAAAGTCATTTGAAGCGTTGGCTCATCGATGTGAAGGATTGGAAGAGGCTCAACTGCATCTGTCGGTGTAATCGTCTCACCAACAAAGATATCTTCCATACCTGAAACGGCAATCAAGTCACCTGCTTTAGCTTCTTGGATTTCACGACGTTCCAAACCAAAGAAACCGAAGAGTTTTGTAACACGGAAGTTCTTCGTTGTACCATCTAGTTTAGAAAGGGTAACTTGGTCTCCAACTTTCACACTACCACGGAAGACACGACCGATACCGATACGACCTACGAAGTCATTGTAATCCAAAAGTGACACTTGGAACTGCAAAGGCTCATCTGAGTTGTCCACTGGAGCAGGGATATGGTCGATAATGGTATCAAAGATTGGTGCCATTGTTTTTTCTTGATCAGCTGGATCGTCTGACAATGAAGATGTTCCATTGATAGCTGAAGCATACACCACAGGGAAGTCAAGCTGGTCGTCATCTGCACCAAGCTCGATGAAAAGTTCCAAGACTTCATCCACTACTTCTGCTGGACGAGCTGATGGTTTGTCGATTTTGTTAACAACCACGATTGGGACAAGGTCTTGTTCCAAGGCTTTTTTTAATACGAAACGAGTTTGTGGCATGGTTCCTTCGTAGGCATCTACGACCAAGACAACACCATCAACCATTTTCATGATACGTTCCACTTCTCCACCAAAGTCCGCGTGTCCTGGTGTGTCCATGATGTTGATACGTGTGCCATTGTAAGCTACAGCAGTATTCTTGGCAAGGATGGTAATTCCACGCTCTTTTTCGATATCGTTTGAGTCCATAGCACGCTCTGCCAATTCAGTACGTGCATCAAGAGTTTCAGATTGTTTCAATAATTCGTCAACGAGGGTTGTTTTCCCGTGGTCAACGTGGGCAATAATGGCTACGTTACGGATATCTTCTCTTAATTTTGTCATGATTTCCTCTATAATATTTAAAATTTATTTTCTAACTGAGCAATTATACCACATTTTCAGTCAAATAACATAACTCAAGCAAGTGTAAATGTTTTCACTTTGTTTTTCTCACCCAGTCATCCCTTTTCAAAGTCAGAGACTTATGATAAGATAGGCTGGTATGCGTTTAGATAGATTATTTGCCCAGGAAAAGATCAGTCGCAAGGCTATGAAACAGGCTCTATTAAAAAAAGAAATCCTAGTGGACGATTGTCCAGCTCGCTCCCTCGCTCAAAATGTCGATACAGGATTGCAAAAACTAGTCTTTCAAGGACGGCAAATCCAAGGATATGAGCACAATTATCTCATGCTTCATAAGCCAAGCGGAGTCGTTACAGCTAGTAAGGATAAGAAACTGCCAACCGTCATGGACCTAGTCCCCAAAAATATCCAGTCAGACCAACTCTACGTGATAGGTAGGCTAGACCGCGATACGACGGGACTGCTCCTTTTGACAGACAATGGACCTTTAGGCTTCCAGCTCCTTCATCCCCAGTACCATGTCAATAAATCCTATCAAGTGGTAGTAAACCGACCGCTCACGTCAGACCATATCCAAAAATTCAAAGAGGGGATTGTCTTTTTAGATGGGACCACTTGTAAACCTGCTCAGCTCGAAATTCTGTCCTCAAGCCCAACAGAGAGTCGGGCCTCCATCACTATCTCTGAGGGCAAGTTTCATCAAGTCAAGAAGATGTTTCTCTCAGTTGGTGTCAAGGTGACTGCCCTAAAACGAGTCCAATTCGGTGATTTTACATTAGATCCTGATCTAGCTGAAGGTCAATTCCGTCCCTTGAATCCAGAAGAATTAGAGATGATTAAAAAACACTTAGAGAAAAGTGGATAAAACAAAAAAGCTTTACGTTTAAAGCTTTTTTTATTTTTACTTATCTAAAAAATATTGCGATGGTTAGAATCCAATTAAGTACAGAAACCACAAGTCCTATGATATTGAGAATTTTTTCTGTTTTATAGTCTAATTGTGACTCTTTTTGATATGAAATAGCCAAGACCAATCCTATGATCCCCAAAATCAGACCTACAATTGGAAATAACAAACCAAGGACGATAGATAAGATACCTAAAACAAGTGAGGTTTTTTTCTTTTGTTGTGAATTCATATTATAAAATCTCCTTAAATTTAATATAAATGATGATACCTTAAAATGCTAGCTTTATCTATCATTCGACAGTTTTTTCAGAATGTTAGCTAGTCTTGACCTTCCCAATCCAAGAATCCAATCCATAAGAAAGGATATAAATCTCAGAGAAACCTTGTTTCTTCAAGTAGAGGGCTGCATTGGTCACTCGTTGTCCACGTTGGTTTTCGTAGAGAAGGACAGGCTTATCCTTACGAAGGGCCGCTAGGCTTGACTTCAATTGACTTGAGGGAATATTGCGGGCTCCGAGGATATGTTTTCTGTGAAATTCTGCTGGTTCACGGACGTCAATCAATTGCCCTTTCCGAATCAAGGCTTCAAATTCTGCATTATCCACAATCTTAGCCGCACGACGAATACGAAGGTAGTTATACCCCATCCATGCCGCCATCGCTAATACGATTCCCCACAAAAACCAAATTGTCATAAGTTCTTATCTCCATTTTTCTCTATGTAGTCTAATTCTATCTTGTGCTCTCTACGAAGAACAGCTTCCGCCTCTAGATAGTCTAGCTTGTCCATCAGACCTGCATCATAAATCCGAGAGAGTTCGAGCTTCATCAGTTCAATATCATACAAGCGCTTCCCCATGTAAACAATAATGCCAAACTGTTTGAGAAATTGCTGCACATCATAGAATGTTTTCATAGCTTCCATTTTAGCAAATTCTAGACTTTTTTTCAATACTAGACCAGCTCTTTCCCCCTATTTTCTTCGTCTTCATTGCCCATTCTTCCGCAAGTGTGGTACAATAAAAACATGAGAATTCAACAACTACACTATATTATCAAAATCGTCGAAACTGGCTCTATGAATGAGGCAGCCAAGCAACTCTTTATCACTCAACCCAGTCTCTCAAATGCCGTTCGAGACTTGGAAAATGAAATGGGCATTGAAATCTTTATCCGCAATCCCAAGGGCATTACCTTGACTCGTGATGGGATGGAGTTTCTCTCCTATGCCCGTCAAGTTGTCGAGCAAACTCAGCTTCTGGAGGAACGTTATAAAAATCCTGTCGCCCACCGCGAACTTTTCAGCGTTTCCTCTCAGCACTATGCTTTTGTAGTTAATGCCTTTGTCTCTCTGCTCAAGAAAAGTGATATGGAGAAATACGAGCTCTTCCTTCGTGAAACTCGGACTTGGGAGATTATCGATGACGTCAAGAACTTCCGTAGCGAGGTCGGTGTCCTCTTTTTAAACAGCTACAACCGCGATGTTTTAACGAAAATGCTGGATGACAACCACCTCTTAGCCCACCACCTCTTCACAGCCCAACCCCATATCTTTGTCAGCAAGACCAATCCTCTAGCTAAAAAAGACAAGGTCAAACTGGCTGATTTGGAAGATTTTCCTTATCTGAGTTATGATCAGGGGACGCACAACTCCTTCTACTTTTCAGAGGAGATTCTTTCACAAGAGCACCACAAGAAATCCATCGTAGTCAGTGACCGCGCCACTCTCTTTAATCTCTTGATTGGTTTGGATGGTTACACCATTGCAACAGGGATTTTGAACAGTAACCTCAACGGAGACAATATCGTTTCCATTCCGCTGGACATTGACGACCCGATTGAACTGGTCTATATCCAGCATGAAAAAACCAGCCTATCTAAGATGGGCGAACGCTTTATCGAATACTTACTAGAAGAAGTTCAATTCGATAATTAATAGGAAAAATGAAAAAGAGAAAAGAAAAAGTTAGGAAATAGAAAGTGAAAAAGATACTACTGACCAGTGCTTTAATCCTTTCAATCGCAGGATTAGCACCCGCATCCGTCTTAGGAGAAGAAAACACTACTCAATCCACATCTGCTGTCAAGGAAGCAATTGCCAAAGAAGAAAAGAAAGAGTCGAGTGTTGAGGAAAACTCTAAATCAGAAGCTCTTCCGAAAGTAGATGTGCAAGAAGACAAGCCCAAAAAAGAAGGATGGTACCAAGAAAATCACCACTGGCGTTTTTACCAAGATGATAAGCCTGCTTTAAACTGGAAACAAATCCAAGGCAAATGGTACTACTTCGATCAAGATGGTAATCGTCTTCATTCTACTGTCTACAAAGGCTATGCCTTTGACCAAGATGGTGTCATGATAGAAAATAGCTGGACCAATTTGGACAACCAATGGTATTATGCTGATCCCTCTGGGCGACTTGCTCAGAACACCTGGAAAAAAATTAACGGCTCCTGGTACTATTTTGATCAAACTGGAAGCATGCTCAGCAACACCTCCGTTGACGGCTATCTGCTCACAAATAGTGGGGCTATGGCAGAAAATGGTTGAATTAAATTAGACCAAAATTGGTATTATGTCACACCATCTAGCAGAATCTCGCAAGACAAGTGGGAGAAAATCAACGGTTCTTGGTATTATTTTGATAAAAACGGCGTGATGCTCAGCCAGACAACCATTGGTGCCTACCTGCTAGGCGGTAGCGGAGCCATGGCGGAAAACTCTTGGGTGAAAATCAATGAAAATTGGTATTACGCTAATGCATATGGGAAATATAGCCAAGACAAATGGGAGAAAATCAATGGTTCTTGGTATGCTTTTGAACAAAATGGAGTCATGCTTTCCAATAAATGGAAAGAAAGCTACTACCTCAAAGCCAGCGGGGCCATGGCGGAGAAAGAGTGGATCTTCGATAAATCCTACAATAGCTGGTTCTATCTAAAAGCGGATGGCCGTTATGCAAATCAGGAGTGGATTGGGGCATACTACCTCAAGGCTGGCGGTTATATGGCCAAGAATGAGTGGATTTACGACGACTATTACAAGGCTCGTTACTATCTGGACGATAGTGGCCATTATGTTTCAGGAACCTACAAAATAGACGGCAAGGAACACTTGTTCCAAAAATACGGTCAATGGATTTCTGAAGCTTCAACAGAAGGTGGATTTGTAAAAGGTCAATATACCAAAACCATCTTCCTAGATCCTGGACATGGCGGTCGGGATTCAGGTGCCTTTTACTACAATGTAGCCGAAAAAGATCTCAACATACAGATTTACCGTAAACTTCGTACTAAGTTAGAAGAACTAGGCTACAAGGTCCTCACTTCTCGTGATAGTGATATTGACGTTGATTTTGTTACCGAGCGTTCTCGTATGTTTAATAAGACCAACTCTGATATCTTTATCAGTATCCATTTCAATGCTACTGGAAACATTCACTCAAAAGCGAGCGGTATTCAAACCTACTCCTATAGCGATGAACCTGACTATCCAAGTAAGATCAATAAATACTGGCACAATCACCCTGATCGTATGAGTGAAAGCAAACGCCTCGCTGCTGCTATCCACTCCTCTCTCCTAGCCGAAACTGGTGCCAAGGATGCTGGCTTATTGGAAAGTAGCTTTGCCGTTCTACGCGAAACTGCCAAACCAGCCGTCCTCCTAGAACTCGGTTATATGGATAATTTCACTGAGAATCAACGTATTCGTGATGATCGATACCAAGATAGACTAGTCGCAGGCATCGTAAAAGGTATCCAAAAATATTACGCTGGTAAATAACAATAAAGTCTCGAGAAACCTCGAGACTTTTTATTTGCCTTCTTTTTTATCTTTATCAGAAAAGAGGTAGCCAAGTCCTACACAAGCTAGCACTCCTGCACCAATCACCAAACCACTTGAAATTGGCAAAAGGTCCAAAATAGCATTTGCAATGATAAAGGCAATGATCAAGCACATCAGACTAGCCTTGTAGTCTTTTTTCAAAAAATTTTCTAAAGCGAAATAGAGGAACAATCCAACTGGAATCAGTGACCAGAGGTTGACATCCAAACTTGGCCATCCAATATAACCGAAATACAATACAACCGCTGCCGCTACTAAAAATACGATTCCCAATAATTTTTTCATTTTTTTGTCTCCATTTTCTTTTTTTATTGACTTGAGTTGTCTGATACTGACCCCTCACGTCCCTTACAAAAATCATTATAGCAGAGGGTTTCCCCCAGAACAAGGCCTTTTGCCTATCTGGTCTATATCTCAGTTTAAGTGGTTGAATATTTCTGGCAAAAGAAAAGAAGCCCTAATGGACTTCTTCATTCTGCCGATTGCAGGGATCGAACCTGTGACCTACGCGTTACGAGTGCGTTGCTCTACCAACTGAGCTAAATCGGCAATTACTCTTTTAGTATAGCACTCTGAGAATAGATGTCAAGAAATTTTCATCTCCATTAGAAAAAGCCTGTCCTGAGACGAGGCTTTGAGTTTCTTCCTTTTACGAACCCGCACTTTCGTAGGCATCTAAGCCCTTGTCCCATAGTTTCAAAGAAATGACAAAGAAGACAAGGGAAATCAGAATCAAACCACCGATATTAAAGAAGACATCCTTGTCCTGTAAGAAATAGCTGGCAGGATAATAAGCCGTAAAGGCAAAAGGCACGATAAAACTAATCAACCAACGAAGAAGCGAGTTGTAAATGGAAATCGGGTACTTAGCAAAGTCATTAAACATATAAAAAATGTAAATCATAGCACCTGACTGCTTGGTCCAAAAAGCGATGCTGGCAGTAGCGATTTTCAAGGAAGTATAAATCAAGGTCGCAAAAGGAATACAAACTAGGAAAAGCAAGAATTTTGGAAGAGTCCAAGCAATACTTGATACTGTTGTCCCTAGTAAAATGCCACCGACCAAGAGTTCGCCCAAGGCATCAATCTGAAAGGTCTCGACTAGGATGTGAAAGAGAGGATTGATAGGACGAGTCAGATACTTATCAAACTCTCCCTTTCTCACCAATCGTTGCCCCAGTGCCCAGAGATTGTCAAAAAAGAGATGGTCCAGTCCCTTGGGAATCAAGGAAAATCCATAGATAAAAGCGATTTCTTGAAAAGTCCAACCTTCTAGTGATGGGATATGTTGAAAGATGACATTGAGAAACAAGAGATTCAAGCCTTGGGTCAAAAAAACTCCTAGCACACCAACCACAAAATCCACCTTGTATTCCATGATTTGCTTGATGTATTGCCTGATAAAAATTAGATGCATGCGTTGATATTTTTTCATACTAACCTCCTTGAATGGTGATGAAAGACTGGACTCGTTTCCAAATCAACTGAGACAAGCCCACCATCACTAAGAGCCAGAAAAACTGGAGCAAAAGCGCCTGAAGAATCTGACTGGCATCGTATTTCCCAACAATGATCATGACTGGCGTGTAAATCAAAGATGAGAAAGGCAAGAAGGACAAAATATCTGAAACCACCTTGGGAAAGAAAGCCAAAGGAATCAAACTCCCAGACATAAAGGCCACTATGGAAGTCTTAAGTAGATTGGAACCCCATAGATTCTTAAACACAAAGGCTGAAAATCCAAAGCAGATATTAAAGAAAAAGTTGATTAGGTAGGCTAGGGTTAAGCTAAAGAGATAAAGGATGGTTAATCCCAGCACTTCTACAATTCCTTGTCCTGATAAGATTTTCATCAAGACAATAACACTTAAAAATGGCAGTCCAACAGAGATAAAAATCAACCACTTAGACCCAAGCTCGGTGAAGAGATATGAGGCCGCAAAATGCACTGGTCGCAATAAACGCATGATAATGGAGCCATCCTTGACCTCCTCTCCAATCATAAAAGAAGAATCCGACCTAGTCAAAAGATTGGTCACAAAACTCATGATGATGTAGAGGGTGATATCTGCCATACTGAAGCCCTGAATCAAAGACTCTTGCGAGGAATCAAAGACTGCCTTCCAAAGATAGAAAGCGACAAAGGCCCCCATAACATCGCCAATTCGATAGAGAATAAAGTTGACTCGATAGGTAATCAACTCCTGAATCCCTGCATTGATAAAGGGTTTATAACGTCTCCACAATTTAACCATCTTAGAGCTCCTTTCGATAGAAGCGACGGATAATATCCTCAATATCGGTATCCACCATCTTCAAATCGCGGATCTCAAAATCAGACAAGGTTTGCTTGATAATATCGGCCGACTGGTAGCGGGAACTATCGAATTCAATATTGAGGCTATTTCCTTGTCTATCAATGGTCATATCAGGCAAGCCTTCATAGTGAGAGACAAGATGACTTTGACCTGGTACCAGTTCAAAGGAAAGAGTCTTCATCTTGCCAAAAGTTTCCTTGAGTTGACTCACCGTTCCATCAAAAATCTCTTGCCCCTTGTCAATCATAAAAATTCGATCACAGAGTTGCTCAATATCACTCAGGTCATGAGTGGTCAAGAGAATGGTGGTCTCTTCCTCCTGATTGATCTGAGTAATGGCGCGACGAATGTTGTCCTTGACCGAAACGTCCAAACCAATGGTCGGCTCATCTAAAAAGAGAACCTTGGGATTGTGAAGCAAGGAAGCCGCAATGTCCGCCCGCATCCGTTGGCCAAGTGAAAGAGTCCGCACAGGGTCTTTGATAAAGTCCTTCAAATCCAAGACCTCATTTAGAAAGTCCATGCGCTTATGAAAGAGCGAGTCTGGTACATCGTAAATCTCTTTCAAGACCGTGTAGGTCTCTTGCAGAGCCAAATCCCACCATAGCTGGGTGCGTTGACCAAAGACCACACCAATATCCTTGACATAGTCTTGGCGATTGTCCTGAGGAATCTTGCCGTTAATCCGACAAAAACCAGATGTCGGTTTCAAAATCCCTGTCAGCATTTTGATGGTCGTCGACTTCCCAGCACCATTTGCCCCGATAAAGCCTAAAATTTGTCCTTTTGGAACCTCAAAGGTTAAATCCTTGACCGCTTCAAAGGTCTGCTTTTCAGGATGAATAAAGGAGCGCAAAGCCCCCTTTAACCCCGGCTCCTTTACTGTCTTCACAAAATTTTTCTGAAGATGTTCCACTTCTATCATTGCCATAAATCTCTCCCTATAGCAAGGAATAGCAGCTTTGTATTTTTGACTACAAATATTCTAAATCCTTACTTTCTACACCTTCTCAATATTAATACAAAAGGCCTTATACCAACCTATTATAGTCCAATAAAAACTAGAATGCAAGCGTTTGCTTATGGATTGTGAAATTAGAGATTTCTCTCTTAAAATAATACTTTTAAACAAAAATTCTGGTTTCATCGTTTCCTTAAGACACCAACAAACCTGCCCAATGGGCAGGTTTCATCTGTATTATTCAGCTAGATTAAGCTTTACCTTCTGAACATAAATCATTTATTTACTATACTTCCTTATACACTAAAAAGGGCTATATTCAGGTATTCTTCTCCACACTGTATTAGAAAGATGCTTCATTATTCCATTTAGTTCTTAAAAAAGTGTGGCAAAATAGGGGCAAAATCTTAAGTTGAATTTGCCACAAATCATATGATCTGGTTTGAGAAGAACTCTCTGTATTTGGGTCCAAAGAGCATCAACCATATCCTCCTATTTTACATGTAAAACTTTAATAAGTTAATTTTTCACTTTTCTCTCAACTCAACTATATAATCATATGTATCCTTTTTTAATTTTGATAATGAATGATTTAAATAGTCATCAAAACTATCATTGGAAACCTCTCCAAAAATCATACTATCGAAAAATTCTTCTGAAAATTCATTTCCTATGTTACCTTTATCTCCCAAAAGAGAAATTAAATAATCACGATATTCTTTACAATATTTTTCTTCTTTCATAAACATTTCAGCAACATCTTTTTTATGAATTTCATACGCATCTTCTAATTTTAAAACATTATCTTTTTGTGATTCATCGCCAAAATATAATTCTATCTTTGAAGAAATACTTGGTGGAGACACTTTAAAATTAAATTCTTTATTAGATTCAACTTCAAAAGGACAAAAGTTATAACTTTTCTCTTTTTTTATTCTGTTACACGTACTACAAGAGGGGATTAGATTTGATAAAGTCAAAGAAAAAAAAGGGAAGTCTCTTTTATTGTAGTAATGATCAAACTCACAACCAGACTTATCATCACGAGAATTTATATAATTTCGGTTACAATATGGACAAACAGTGATACCCAAGTCCTGAATTAGACTAATATTATTTTTCTTCATTTTACTTTCAGGATCCGTATAAGTTGAAGTAAAAAATCTTTTATAATAATTTCTATAAGTTTTTAACTTTTTTGCATTTCCTACATCTTCTACTATATCCTTGAATACAGTACTGTTTATATTGATAGAATCATGAAGTCTTTTAAGTTCAACAAAAGACATAGTAAGCAAATTCTTAAAATCCTCTACCATCTTCGGCTTTCCTTGTTTTTCAAGTATTTCATTTAACAAATTTACTATAAATATGCCCAGACCATTTGACTTAAGGAATCTAGAATTTTGACTCAAAATATAATCATAATATCTTTCTAATTCATTTTGGCTATAAAATTTAGTTATTCTAATCATTATTTTCTTCTTCAGGTTTTAAAATCTTTTCCTTGAGTTCTTTTATCTGTTCTTCCAGTTTTTCAATTTTTTTCTCATAGTCTAATCTATCGTTCTGATCATTATTCCATCTAACTTTTTTTATCTGTTTTTTTAAGTGGTTCCGAATAATATCTTCACCAATCATATTTATCAATTCTTCAAAAAACTCTCGAACTTCATATCCTGGTGTTTCTTTATCAAATTGTAAACCATATTTACTAATGAATTCTTCATAAGCAGCCCTCTCTTGTATTAATACATCATTTGAGGAATTTCCAAATATCTTTAATAAATCTTCAATAACTTGTTGCGAAAAAGCGCCTTTAGGTGCTTCTAAGAAAAAAGAATTCTTGAATAGACTATAAATATTCTGTCCAAAAGTTTTTAATTTTTTATTAGGCTCTTCTGGTAAATATATTACATCCTCTGCTAGAAAGTCTGAGAGAATAATAGGTGAATGTGTTGATAATATTACCCGAACTGCACCATTCCTTTTCTTCATAATTTTACCGATAATAGGTAAAACACGGTTTACCCAATTTCTTTGCCACTCAGGATGCAGACCTAGGTCAACTTCATCAAGCAAGACTAGTATTTTACTACTAAGATTACTTTTGATACTATTTAAACGTCCAAGTAAATTAAGTAACGCTAGCTCACCCGAACTAAGTCCATTCCATGCAAATTCAAGGACAGAAAATGTTTCTTGTGAAATCAAATTATCCGATTCTTCAGTATTTAAACCTTTAAAAATATCTTCTAACGTCTTTCTATCATCATCCTTAGTAAAGATAAAATTTCTTCCAACATTACTAATAATGGTACTTAAATCATTAAAGAAATTTCTTAACTGAGTTATCTTTGATTTTGTATTACCATTTAAAAATTTATTTAAATCCAAATAGAATCTTTCAGTTGGTTGTATAGTTTTAGGATTTATTTCATTAATTAAAGATACGATTTGCTCACGACTCAAGTTGAAAACAATATAATCGCTAAATACTGCAAAGAATTTTCTCAATAAAACTTTTATTATGTTCTTTTCTTTATGTACATATTTTATTATTTCTTTTAGTTTTTTTTCCCATTCATCATTCAAATTATTGCCTTTCAGATAATATTTATTATATGAAATTATCCCTTCACCAATTTGATTTAATCTAAGAAATACTCTTTTATCCGAAAGTTCAATTAAATTTTGCCATTTCGTATTTTTATTTCCCTTTTTATAATAATCAATCACTACTTTTACTTGTTTGATCGAATCTTCTCGATTCAAGTTTACAAGATCCATAGTATTTAAATATGCAGAGGTAGAAATATCTATAGAACCACTAGAATTAACTTGTAACTTATTCAACTCTACGGAAGCTGAATACTTAACAAAAGAATAAGCTAATATATCCTTGGTATCCTGATAGAATTTTGCAATTGAATACTCATCCTTTTCTAATAAAGAATTTATCAACCTTGTTTTTCCCGAACCGTTTTCACCAACTACACAGTGCACAGATTCAATTTCATTAGAATAATTTAATCTATACTTAAAGCTACTACGATTATTTTCCATTTTAAATTTCCTTTACTATACATTCAAAGTGTGTAAGCTTACAATAAGTATCTAATCTACTGAGAACTATTTCTATATCTTTCATTTCCTCTTCATGTTTCTGTTTATCATAATCAGGAATTTTTACTGTTAGCGAACCTTGAATGGGGCCTTTTTTCAATTGCCTACCAATGAGATGTCTAAATCCTATTTCATTGTCTTTATAAATTTTATTAATATTTCGAATTCTTGACAGATTAGGGGCAAAAGTATGATCCTCACACCATTTTTCAATATCCACATCTAACGGATACGGGATAAAAATTCGAATTACATTCTTAAGTATTAGCTTATACCTCCAACTTTCTCGCCCTGCCCAAATATAATCCAATCCTTTAGCTTCGATCACTTTAAAAACAGTAGCTAGATAAATAGCCGCATTATTATTCGTGATAAATATAATATCCCCTGATTTAGGTGGATTACTTTTTAAATTATTATCATTCTCACTATAGCCCCAAACAGAGAATGATTCTTCTTTGGATTCTAGAATTTCTTTTATGTCATTTAAATCTCCATTTTCAGCTTCTAAAGCAGAATTAATATGAGATTTAGGAACTTTTTTCTCAATTGTATTAAGATAAGGTGTTGTTACTCCACCCCCACCAGCCATTACAAAGATATTCTGACCCGTCATAGTTATTTACCTCTAAAACTAAAAGTTTAGTAATTTTATAATTGAAGAAATAGTTTCGATTATCTTCAAATAATAAAACCGCTTACATATTGATTATATCATAATATTTTATATTTGTTCTAAAACAAAGAAAAAGGGTTATCCAAATTGGATAAACCCTATTATATTAAGCTTTTACAAACTTCTTAAGCTTTACCTTCTGAACCGAATACGTCGATACGTTCTTCAACTGATGCTTGGATAGCTTTTACACCGTCAGCCAAGAATTTACGTGGGTCGAAGAGTTTCTTCTTGTCGTATTCAGCTTCGTTAGCTTCGTAGTCACGAGCAAATTTACGAGTTGCGTTAGCGAATGCGATTTGGCATTCAGTGTTAACGTTAACTTTTGCAACACCAAGTTTGATAGCTGCTTGGATTTGGTCATCAGGGATACCCGAACCACCGTGCAATACGATTGGGAATCCTGGTACAGCTTCAGTCAATTTTTGCAAGTGGTCAAGGTGAAGACCTTTCCAGTTTGCAGGGTATGGACCGTGGATGTTACCGATACCAGCTGCCAAGAAGTCGATACCAGTTGCAACCATTGCTTTAGCATCTTCGATTGGAGCCAATTCACCATCACCGATGATTCCGTCTTCTTCACCACCGATAGTTCCAACTTCAGCTTCTACTGATACACCATTTGCGTGAGCAAATTCTACAACTTTACGAGCTTTTTCAAGGTTTTCTTCAACTGGAAGGTGTGAACCGTCAAACATAACTGAAGTATAACCAACTTGAATACACTCAAGTGCATCTTCGTAGTGACCGTGGTCAAGGTGGATAGCTACTGGTACAGTGATACCCATTGATTCAACGAGGTTAGCGATCAAGTTGCGAGCAACTTTGTAACCACCCATGTATTTAGCAGCACCCATTGAAGTTTGGATCAAAACTGGAGCTTTTTTAGCTTCTGCTGCGCGCAAGATAGCTTGAGTCCACTCAAGGTTGTTTGTGTTAAATCCACCAACTGCATAACCGTTGTCACGAGCTGCTTGGACAAATTTTTCTGCTGAAACGATTGCCATTTGTCAGGCCTCCTATATATTTTTTGGGACATCCCATTTACATTGTTCATTTTATCACTTTTTGATAAAAAAAGCTAGTTTTTCCCATACTTTAGATTGAATTTCTTACAATTAAAGCAATGTAAACCTTTTCTTTCCCCTAGTCTTGCACGACTTTAGGATAAGACATGAAGAAGGTCAAATGCTCATCTTGCATCTCAAAATGATAAGGTAATTTCTCGTGTTCTAATAAACTTTTGACCACAAAGAGCCCCATTCCTGAACCCTTGGCCTTGCGACTAGCATTGCCAGAAAAAGACTGGGCCAGTTTTTCTTGTTCTTCAGGACTACAGCTATTCTCGATAAAGAGTTCCCCTTCTCTTTCTCCTATGCGGACCAAGCCACCTAGAGTGGAGTGCTTGATGGCATTACTGATAAGATTGGACAGGATCAATTTCATCACAGATGGATTTATGTAAGCCTGCTGATGGGTCAAGCTATTCTCTATCCGAAGCTCTCTTTCCTTAGCAAGTAGAGTATAATCCTCAACCAAGGCTTGTGTCATTTGGAGCAGGTCAATGTTCTCCTTCTTCTCTCGCAATTCCTGAACCGAAGAAAGAGAAAGTATCTGAAGAACGTGGTGACTAAGGTCGTCCACAATCCCCAGGGCTACTCCAAGATAGTGGTCTCTATCCTTGTAACGACCAATATTTTCCTTCATATTTTCGATTAGGATTTTGAGACTAGCCAGAGGTGTTTTCAATTCATGAGAAGCTCCTCGTAAGAACTCAACCTTCATCTTTTCAAGCTGGAGAATGGCTTCATTCTTTTCATGCAAATCGGCAATAACTGTCAAAAGATGCTGGTAGAGGCTATTGATTTGTTCCTTGAGATCACCAATCTCATCCTTGGAATCCACGCGCAATCGCACTTGAGCATCCAGTTCCATCATCCGACGGGTCACCCGCTTGATTTCCAAAATCGGGGCAACAATAGTCCGAGCATAGATGTAGGCCACCAAGAGGGAAATCAGAAAGGATGCCAGCAAGGTATAAGGAAGAAATTGGAGACTGATTTGCTCTGCTTCCTTTTGCAAGTCCATCGAAGCTAGAAATTGAAGAGTCATGGTGCTACCATCTTGCGTTTTCACATCACGCTCCTCGATAAAGAGAGAGGTGGTCTGGCGGTCTGTGTCCAGAGGAAGGTTGTCCTTGACTTCTAACTTGTCCTCGGTCATCTCTCCCTTGACGGCTCCCTTGATATCACTAGTCTGAGAATACAGGTCTAACACTTGCTCGATACTCTGCTTATCCTTTCCCTCTAAGGACCGGGCAATGGCTGTCGCTTTCTGACCAATGGTTTCCTGACGATGGCTCAGATAAGTCGAAGGAAAAAGAAAATAAATAGCTAAATGAAGACAAATAACCAGAACACTAAAAATCGAGAAGGTATAGATAAATATCTTTGTAAATAAACCTGTTCGTTTCATTTTCGCTCCAATTTATAACCAACATTGCGCACAGTGAGGATACAATCCAAGTCTAGCTTTTTCCGCAGTTCCTTGATATAGACATCAATGACACGGTCAAAGGGGACTTCATCTGTCGCCTTCCAGACAGCATCGATAATCTGAGAACGAGTCAAAGCCCGTCCTTCATTTTTCACCAGATAGTCCAGAATTTCCAACTCTTTGGCATTGATAGCCACTTCTTCTCCTGCTAGGCTTGCACTGTAGCTTTCAAAGTCCACCTTAGTATTCTTATAGGAAAAGGTTCGTCCCGTATCGTAGTAACGCTTGAAAATCGCGTCTACTCTCACTTTTAAGAGGGAGAGGGAAAAGGGTTTTTCCAGATAGCCATCTGCTAGCGAAGCAAAGGCACTCATCTTGTATTCTTCATCCTGAAAGGCGGTCAACATCAAGACAGGAACCTGACTGGTCTTACGAATCTCAGCTAGGACTTCTAGGCCATTCAGCTTGGGCATCTGGATATCCAGTAAAACTAGGGCTACTTCATAGCTGGAAAATTTTTCTAAGGCTTCCTGACCGTCTGCTGCTTCAATGGTTTCATAACCACAATCCGTCAAATAGTCACTGATCCCCTCACGGATCATCTCCTCATCTTCTACAATTAAAATTTTCATAGAAAAACGTTTCACATTCCTTTAAATTTCTTGTAAATCATCTCGGTTTCACCCTGAAAGGAAGAGGCCTTATACTCAATGAAAATCAAAGAGCAAACTAGGAAGCTAGCCGCAGGCTGTACTTGAGTACGGCAAGGTGAAGCTGACGTGGTTTGAATTTGATTTTCGAAGAGTATTATCAAGATGAAATAAATAAAAATGCTACCTATATTATACCCCATTTAGGGGAGAATAGGTAGCAAGTTTTTTATTCGCTATCGAGCAAGAGCTCTTTTGGTTGTTTTCTGAGGAGATTGCTTGAGGCAAGCGCCATAACGAGAATCACTAGAACCAAAGCAAGGACAAAGACGATGATAAAGTCTGATGTCTGAATGGAAATGTCTAGGCTCGACAAGGTCTTACTAAAGCCATCTACTTCAGCACCACCACCAAGATTAGAGGCTTGAGCAGCCTTGCTGGCTTGCTTGGCAACACCTGAAGTGACATTGGCAAGAACAGTATTTCCGATTGCTCGAGCTGTGTAGTTGGCTAGGAAGTAAGCCGAAACGAGAGCAGGGATGGCGATCAGGATAGATTCGGTGATAAATTGCCCCAAGATACTTGCCTGCTTGAGACCGATAGAGAGGAGAATTCCCACTTCCTTGCGGCGAGCGTTAATCCAAAGACTAAGCAAGAGTGCAAGGAGAAGAACTGAGAAGCTCAAGCTACCCCAGAAGAGGAGGTTGGCCATCTTGTACATACCAGAGATGGATTGCTCTAGAGCTGGGTAGTTAGAGGAGCTCTTCACAAGTGTGTAGCTCTTCCAGTTGATACCGCTGATACCATTCAACTCTTTCATGACATCATCCAAGTTCTTATCCGCTGTTACAAAGAAGGTTGCGTCCCCATAAATAGCTGTGTCTTCTGTGTATCCATAAAGTTTTGCAGCAGTGTGAATGTCTGTGATAGCTGTATTTTCATAGAGTTCTTGTGAGTAGGTTACTGCTGACTTATTGTGACCATCAAAGAGCCCCTTGATAGTCACTTCAACTGTTTCCTTGGCTCCTTTTTCATTGTCTGCGTCGTAAACATTGGAGTCTAATTTGACCTTATCTCCGACTTTCCAACCGTGTTTGGCTGCCAAGTCCTTGTGCATGAGGATCTTGTCTTTGTCGTCGTTGGTTAGGTGCTCACCTTCAACCAGCTTATATGAGCCAGAGACAAACTTATCTTCTTTAGAGGAGTCATTGACACCTGTAATCATCAAACTACTTCCAAAACGCTTGGCACGGTCAGCAGTGAGATTTTTCTTGGTTTCTGGTGTTTCGATGAGGTCATATCCAGTCAAATCTCCGATAGCATTGATCCGTTTAACATAAGACTCGATGGCCTTATTTTCGGTGATTTTTTTGATATCCTCACCCTTGATATTCCCAGAACCACGTGGCGTTCCTTGGTTGACGCGACGATTGATTTGCATGGAGAAACTATTGGTGATATTTTTAAAGGTCTCCTGAGAAGCCTTGGCAGTAGCTCCCTTGATCGACAAACCGACCAAACTCAAGCTCGCCATGAGGAGAATAATCAGGAAGATAACAATCGATTTGAAAAACTTCCTTGTAACATAGGCAAATGCGTTGTGTAACATAGGTTCCCTTTCTAGATTTGATTCGTTTTTATCATTCTATCAAAACAAACTCATCTTATTTTGTAGTATTGCGAGTTTCAGTCAGTTTCTTGTCCTTCAATTCAAGTGTAATATCTGACGCTTGTGCCACTTCTTTACTGTGGGTGACGACGATCACACATTTACCTGTTTTCTGGGCAAGTGATTTGAGCAGTTCGATAATATCTCCAGCAGTTTTAGGGTCCAGATTTCCTGTTGGCTCATCAGCTAGAATAACTGGAGCTTCTGAGACTAAACTGCGAGCGATGGCTACACGTTGCTGTTGACCACCTGATAACTGGAGAACGTTCCGCTTGATCTGACTTTCATCCAAACCAAGCTCAAGAAGTGTATCCTTGCTTGCTTTTTTGTTGACCAAGCGGATATTTTCCAGCGGAGAAAGATAATCTATCAAGTTATAATTTTGAAAGACCAAGGAAATATGGTGCATGCGATGGTATGAATACCCCTTGTTCCGAATGTCCTCTCCTTGGAAAAGGATAGAACCTTCAACAGGACTATCTAGACCAGCCAGTAGGGACAAGAGAGTGGATTTTCCTGCTCCTGACTCACCAATGATACTATAAAATTTTCCGGGTTCAAAATTATACTTGATCTGATATAAAACTGCTTCAGCAGTGTTCTTATAACGGTAGGTAACATCTTGCAATTGTAATAAAGTCATGATTTCTCCTTCTTAACTAATAGATGATAAAATTTCTTTCGGCGATTTTCTAAATAAGAATAGGAAACAAAGGGCTACTGATAAGCAACCAATCAGGAGCAGAAAGACATAGGATTCTGCAAAGGATAGGAGACTGGTTGATAGACCACTTGCTTTGGCCAGCGTGTCCTGTAAGGTTGCCTGATCTCCACTGGCTAGTACAGTTTGGAGTAGATAGGATGTGATGGCATTTCCTGCAACAAATGCTGGAAGCAAAGCTCCAAGAGATACCAAAACTACCTCTAAACAGAACTGGAGGAAGATTGAGATCTTGCTTTTTCCAAGTGCGAGTAGAATCCCCACTTCGTAGACCCTTTCTCTCAACCAGAGGGACAAGACCAAAATTAAGGCTCCAGCTCCAGCTATCAACATCCCATAAAGGAAGATGGTCAGGAAGGTTTGGAAGGTTGCAACTGAGTCTTTGATTTGTTCAAAGGCCTTGTTTTCCTTCTCAACTTGGTAACCTTGACTTTCCAAAGCCAAGCTTTCCACCTGCTTCATGAGTCCGTCCATTTCCTTAGGATTTTCTACATAGAAGCGCGCTGCACTGACTTGAGCTTCACTATTTCCCAGAAGGGTTTGGCTACTTTCATAGTCTGTAAAGACTTGGTTTTCACTGAAGTCGGAAGACAAGCCTGTAAATTTCTCTTGTTTTTTACCAGAAAAGATCCCAACAATTTCAAACTCAACTGTCTGTCCTTTTCCAGATTCTGACTGTCCAGCATCCAAGCGAATCTTGTCATGAAGCAAAAGACCGTTCTTCTTAGCCAACTCTTCGTGGATCAGGATTTTCTTGGAATCCCCTTTTTGAAGGTGTCGCCCTTCTTTAAGATTGAAAGCCGAACTGGTAAAGGTGACATCCTTGGATGAATCCTCAAGAGCCGTTAAGCTAACCAAGTTCTTGTCTGATGCTGACAAATCATCACGTTCTACGCTCTGCTCACCACTCACCGCTTCCTTGTCTTTCAGTTTTGCGACCGTTTCGAGTTCAGGAGAGACATTTTCCAGTCCCTTAATCTTGCTCACGGATGCTAGGTCAGACAACTTGAAGGTCTGTCCATTTTCTATCTTTTTGATAGAAAAAGATGTGTTGAGTGATTTGTAAAGATTGCTTTCTACTGTTTTGTTGGACTTCATCAGAGTCAAACAGGCTGAAATTCCTGCTAAAAGGACAAATAAAATCAGAAATAAAATAAAACTTCTCAGTCGTTTTCTGCTGACATAAGCCCAAGCTCTTTGGATTGGATTCATTTGTCACCTCCATATTTGTAAGACTATTATAAAATCCAAATATGAAATGTTTATGAAATCGAAAAATTTTTTGATTTATTTTTTGAAAAAACAAAAAAGCTAGCAAACGCTAACTTTCCTTCTTATATAAGGAGAAATAGTACCAATCAAAAATCTACTTCATTTTAAAAATGATAATCACGTCTTTCTGATTAGTATTTTTCCATTTCCTAAGTTCTTCATTTTCTGACTAGTTTTTGAGGATATTCTTGATAGAATGAATTGGAAAACTCAGTTTAAATGTTCTGATACAATGATTGTTCTTAATGCCAATATTTTTCGATATAGGAAACGTAACCTCTAGTCTTCTTTGTAAAAACAAAAAGAGCTAGCCAAAGCTAACTCTTACCCTATGCGGAGAGAGGGACTTGAACCCTCACGACCTAAAGCGGTCACAGGATCCTTAGTCCTGCGCGTCTGCCAATTCCGCCATCCCCGCGTCGATTACTTTACTAGTATATCAACTTTCAAAATCTTTGTCAACACTTTTTTCAGATTTTTTTCATTTTTCCAAGGGAATCATTCTTTAATTTCATCAAGATTTTCATCCAATAATTTGGCTCCCAGAGTATTCTTAAAATGTCCTAGAGCAAACTGATGATTTTCTGGCCAGATGGAGGCAACCGCAGGCTTGACAACCTCGATTTGATAACCTAAATTATAAGCATCAATAGCCGTATGGAGAACACAAATATCTGTCAAAACACCAGTTAAGATGACTGTATCAACTCGACGTTCTCGCAAGCGAATATCTAAATCCGTTCCTGAAAATGCTGAATAGTGACGCTTGTCCATCCAAAAGACACGACTATCAGAAGCATGGGCTTGGTAAAAATCCGCTAGTTTTCCATACAAGTTGCGACCACTAGTTCCAATGATGTTGTGAGGTGGGAAAAGTTTACTCTCAGGATGAAAATCATCCCCTTCCTCATGAGCATCAATGGTGAAGAAAACATAGTCTCCACGATCAAAAGCCAGTCTAGTCACCTGAGCAATCGCCTCAGAAATAGCTTGAGCAGGAGCACCTGCTGTCAATTTTCCCTGATCTGCTACAAAATCCTCTGTATAGTCAATTGAGATTAAAGCCTTTGCCATTAGTAGTCCCTCTTTTTCACTTCCTCAAAGATATCTGAAATCAATACCTTGAGATAGGTTCCCTTCATTCCTAGTGAACGGCTTTCAATGATTCCTGCCGACTCTAGCTTACGGAGAGCATTGACGATTACTGAGCGCGTAATGCCAATACGGTCTGCAATAACAGACGCAGTCAGCTGTCCTTCATTTCCATCCAATTCAGCTAAAATAGCTGATACGGCACGCAGTTCTGAATAGGAAAGGGTGTTGACCGCCATGGTAACAGCCGTACGACGGCGAATATTCTTTTCATCTTCTTCACGTTGGAAGTTCAATAGTTGAATTCCCACAACCGTGCTCGCAATCTCGACAAGGATCAAATCTTCATCTTCAAATTTCTTATCATTGCGCCAAATGATTAACGAACCTAGGCGAATCCCTGATACATGAATCGGAGCAATAGTTGTCAACCCATCTGGAAAGTCCGCACGGCTCTCCACAGGGAAAATGGTCAAATCATGTTCAACAGGAAGATTGGCTTCCGTATCATAGATCATATTTGCCCCTTGTACATAGTCATCTGGGAACGTCTTGGTTTGGAAAAACTGCTCTACACGGTCTGTATTAGTTTTATAGCGCATAAAATAGCCCAAAAGTCGTCCCTTGCTATTGACAATACAGGCATTGCAATCAATAATGTCTGCTAGTTGACGTGTAATGGCATTGTATGGAAGTTCATCCTGCATTTGCTCTTCAGAGCGTTTTAAAATTGATGTAATTTTTCTTGTTTTTTCTAATAAATGTGCCATTTTTCACCTCGCATTTAATCGCTATCATTATAACATAAAGAACCTGAAATTTCAATAATTATCTGAAAATTGCTTATTGAATTGCAATTTTTAAAAGCAAAAATATTTTATAAAAATAGCAATTTTTTATTGACATTCCGTTTTGATTTTTATATAATAACATTATAAGAAGATGAATTAAGGATCCCTTCCCATCTCACCTTTCCTTTACTTTTATACATCTTCTTTTACTATCGGTCTCCTTATATATAAAAGCGATTCACACTGTGAATCGCTTTTTTCTATTTATCTCCTTTGTTACGAATAACAAAGCCGGTCTTCTTTTCGCTTGAAGTGTTGCGAGGTTTTTTATTGTCTTTATTACGGTAACGTCTGTCTTTATCAAAACGATCGTTCCCACGACTACCTTTCTTGAACTCATCACGACGACCATTGCCACGGCGATCACGGTCTCGACGGTCGTCCCCACGACGGCCTCCACGACCTCCCTTAGCTTTGCCAGCAAAGCCATTACCTGATGGTTTAAATGGCAGTGGTTTTTCACGCGCAATCTCCACTTCAGGAAGGCTGTCTGGATCTTGGACTGTCAGACTCAAGATATACATAGCCAATTCTTCTGGACTAAATTCTGCAGCCAATTTACGGGCATCTTTAGCAAATTTCTCAAAGTTCCCACGAATGGCTTCGTCTGCGAAGTCTCGTTCGATTTTCTTGAGTGCTACTTGTTTCTTAGCTTGGAAGGCTTCTTCTGCTGTCGCTGGTTTCAAGCCTTTCATGCGTTTCTTGGTCAAGTTTTCGATGATTTGGAGATAGCCCATTTCATTTGGTGCTACGAAAGTAATGGACTGACCTGACTTACCAGCACGCCCTGTACGACCGATACGGTGAACATAGCTTTCAGGATCTTGAGGAATGTCGTAGTTATATACATGGGTCACCCCTGAAATATCCAAACCACGAGCTGCTACGTCTGTTGCAACTAGAACATCGAGATTGCCGTTTTTAAAATCACGAAGGACACGAAGACGTTTATTTTGGTCCAAATCACCATGAATTCCCTCTGCACGGAAGCCACGGATTTTAAGACCACGAGTCAATTCATCCACACGGCGTTTGGTACGACCAAATACAATAGCAAGGTCAGGTTGTTCCACATCCATAAGACGTGTCATGGTATCAAATTTCTCTTGTTCCTTGACACGGATATAGTACTGGTCCACCAGTTCTGTTGTCAATTCCTTGGCAGCAATCTTGACATGCTCAGGCTCTTTCATAAACTGAACACCAATACGTTTGATAGCATCTGGCATGGTTGCTGAAAAGAGCAAGGTTTGACGACTTTCAGGGACACGCGAGATAATAGCTTCGATGTCTTCTAGGAAGCCCATGTTGAGCATTTCGTCTGCTTCATCAAGGATGAGGGTTTCAATATCGTGCAATTTCAAGGCCTTACGTTTGATCAAGTCCAAGAGACGACCTGGTGTTCCTACAACGATATGGGCACCCGATTTAAGGGCCTTGATTTGTTTCTCAATACTTGAACCACCATAAACTGAGCGAACTTTCACTCCCTTGCTACGACCAAAGCGGAAAAGTTCTTCTTGGCTTTGAACAGCGAGTTCACGAGTTGGAGCGATGACCAAGGCTTGGATGGTCGCTTCTTCTGTACGGATTTTTTCAAGGGTTGGCAAGCCAAAGGCTGCGGTTTTCCCTGTACCAGTCTGAGCTTGACCGATAACGTCTTTTCCCTCAAGAGCCAAAGGAATAGTTTGCTCTTGGATGGGACTTGCTTCTACAAATCCAGCTTTTTCAATCTCTGCTAGCAAATCAGCAGACAAGTTAAATTCATTAAATTTCACGTTTTTCTTCTTTCTAAAGGTGGTGCGAAGCCACCCTATAGCGCTTAGCATATACTTTTCTTTTCATGACGTATCTTCTTCAAAACGAGATACCGTGTTGCTTCTTTTCCACGAAAGAAAAGTACTAGTTTCTTTGCAACCTATCTAGTATAACACAAGAGCGAGGCAAAAGATAGTAGAATCCATTAGGAAAATCATGTAAACGATTTTCTAGCAGTAAAGTGGCATGAAAGTTGTTTATCAAAGAATTTGAAGGGAGCATTTCAAGCTCACTTCATTTCCCGTAGCAGATTTGTGCAAAAAGTGTTTTCTTGTGCTAGAATGAAAATCAAACAGGAGGACTATAAATGTTAACATATGATTTAATCGTTATTGGATTTGGTAAAGCTGGGAAAACACTAGCTGGTAAATTGGCTTCAGCTGGCAAAAAAGTTGCCCTCATTGAACGTAGCAAAGCTATGTACGGTGGAACTTGTATCAACATCGGTTGTATCCCAACTAAAACCTTGCTAGTTGCTGCTGAGAAGGACTTGTCTTTTGAAGAAGTCATTGCTACCAAAAATACCATCACTAGTCGCCTCAATGGTAAAAACTATGCTACTGTTGCTGGTACAGGTGTGGATATCTTTGATGCGGAAGCGCATTTCCTTTCAAACAAGGTCATCGAAATCCGAGCTGGTGACGAAAAACAAGAACTGACTGCTGAAACTATCGTTATCAATACTGGTGCTGTTTCAAACGTCTTGCCAATTCCAGGACTTGCTACAAGTAAAAATGTCTTTGACTCAACAGGTATCCAAAACTTGGATAAATTGCCTGAAAAACTGGGAGTCCTTGGTGGTGGGAACATTGGTCTTGAATTTGCTGGTCTTTACAACAAACTTGGAAGCAAGGTCACAGTTCTAGATGCCCTAGATACTTTCCTACCTCGAGCAGAACCTTCCATCGCAGCTCTTGCTAAACAATACATGGAAGAAGACGGCATTGAATTGCTTCAAAACATCCGTACTACTGAAATCAAAAACGACGGTGACCAAGTTCTCGTCGTAACTGAAAACGAAACTTACCGTTTCGATGCCCTTCTCTACGCAACTGGACGTAAACCAAATGTCGAACCACTTCAACTTGAGAATACGGATATTGAACTAACGGAGCGTGGTGCTATCAAGGTCGACAAACACTGTCAAACAAACATTCCTGGTGTCTTTGCAGTTGGAGATGTCAACGGTGGACCTCAATTTACCTACATTTCACTTGATGACTTCCGCGTTGTCTACAGCTACCTTGCTGGAGATGGCAGCTACACACTTGAAGACCGTCTCAATGTACCAAACACTATGTTCATCACACCTGCACTTTCACAAGTTGGTTTGACTGAAAGCCAAGCAGCAGATTTGAAACTTCCATACGCTGTGAAGGAAATCCCTGTTGCTGCCATGCCTCGTGGTCACGTGAATGGCGACCTTCGCGGAGCCTTCAAAACGGTTGTCAATACTGAAACAAAAGAAATTCTCGGTGCAACTATCTTCTCAGAAGGTTCACAAGAAATCATTAACATCATCACTGTTGCCATGGACAACAAAATCCCTTACACTTACTTCACAAAACAAATCTTCACTCATCCAACCTTGGCTGAGAACTTGAATGACTTGTTTGCGATTTAAGATTTCAAATATTCTACACAAGACAAGTATCCATTTTGGCGCTTGTCTTTTTCTATCCAGTCCATAGTTTCCTTACAAGATTATTTGTGCTTTTAGCTGTAAAAGCTTATAATATAGGTGTAAGATGTTGTCTTCATTTTCTGTTCAAAAAGGAGGCTAGTCACATGGGAAAGCAAGTTAAATCACCAAAACACTCTCCTTTTTCCTTTCTAGCCAAAGGAAAAAGTACGGCTATGAAAACACTGGTTTTCTGTGTCAGTATAGTCTTCATTTTTCTCCTACTTTTCTGGATGCTTTTTCGCTTGATTTCACCTCAAAAACAGCAATTCACAGTCAATCAAGCTGCTGATTTTTACCTTGTTAATTCGAAATCCATTCAAAGTTATCAGTTGCAAAACGATCAGTTTCAGCTCATGAAAACTGAGGACGTCTCCATTGCAGAAGATGTCAATTTCTGGTTTCCTCAGGGACGGTTTGACAATCGCTATCTCGTCTTCTCATCTGGAAATACCAGAGGGAAAGCATCCACTCAAAACATTGTATCCCTTGACTTTCAGACAGGGGACATCCGGAAAACTTCAACTCCCTTCTATGCTTATTCGGGAGCTGGAGTATCAGACAAATTCTTCTACACAGGACAAACTACAACTGAGGATGGTGTGCTCAGTATGTTTGACATCTCAGGAAAGCTGATTACTCAGAAAACATTCTCCGAATCCACTTCCTTTCCAATCCAGTTTCATGGAAGAGGGAATCGCCTCTACCTCGGTCTGGGGTTTCATGATGAGTCCCGTCAACGACCCGCTTTAGTGTTTGATGGATATTTAGTTGAATTGGACGAAAATGACCAACTAAAGGAATTATCTCGCACACCTCTGACAAGCGAAGGAAAAATCGTTGAAATGTTGACGTCTTCTGAATTAATCGGTGACAATTATTACAGTAGCGTTGCTTATACTCGAAATACAGAAACTTTCTCCAAAGATCCAGACAATCGCATACTTGTCATGAACTTGTCTAGTAAGGAAAAGCACTTCATCAAGCTACCAGAGGACAACCCAAATCTTCTTTATAAAACACCGAAAGAAGACCGATTGATTGTAAAACATGAGGCGGATGGGAATGATCGCTGTGCCTTATCTATTGTCAATCTCTCTGATGAATCTAGCTATCTAATCAATGTCAGAAAAGATTTACCTGACTCTACGGAAGAGATAATACACATCGATACAAGTTTGACAAACAAGGTATTGATCGTAACTAATCAACATTTGTTATTGTATTCATTAGAAAATGGCCAACTTTTAACTAAAACAAAACTGGAACTGAAACAAAACGACTTTCCAATCGCAACTTGGTTTCAAAACTAATCACTTACAGCCCTATCGGGCTGTTTTTGTTTCTGCGAAATCTCAAATCTGTCTTTTCTTTCTTTTATGATATAATGTCCACACTTTACTTAGCAGTCCTAATTATATATTGAGTCTCAGCTCGCTCTTTTAAATATCAGCAATACATATGACTTTAAATAACTTGCTTCAACTCATCGTTTTATGAGTAATTTAAAAAGATATTTTGCAATGATTGTTTCGTGCCTAATTAGGTAAATTAGGCACTCTTCGCGCGGTCATGTGTGTATTTTCATCATTTGTGAGAAGATTTTACTGTTTGCAAATTGATGGCTAAGTCGATATATTTTTTCTTCTTAAATATTTTACAAATTATTTGATCTTTTTAAAGATAAGAATCACTTTCTAATCAATCAAAGGATACTTCAAATTTCTTCGTTCTTGATAATATGAGCAATACTCCGCAAAATGTTTAAACTTTATCATTGTAAAAAATATCGAAAGAAATCCCATATTACATTAGTATATATTTGGTATGGGATGAAATTGACTTTCGAAAACATTAACTATATAATGTCTGTAAACAAGAAACAATGAGGTAACGATATGAATAAAACAGAATTACTATTACAAAGACTAAATAATATTGGTCAGTCTCTAAAAGATTCTAGACAAGCACTAGCTTTACTGGCACTTGGTTCTTGCGGAGCAGAAAGAGAACGATTGGATCAGTACTCCGATTTAGATTTCTTTGTTATTGTAAAAGATGGCTACAAGCAGGCCTATATCCAGGACCTAACCTGGTTAAGTAAGCTAGAACCAATTGCATTTCACTACCAAAATACAGTGGACGGACATAAAGTTCTATTTGAAGATGATGTTTTTTGTGAATTTGCTATCTTTGAAGCTCATGAACTAGTAAACATTCCCTTCGCTGAAGGCAAGATTATCTGGAAGGAGGTCGGTTTTGATGGAACAATCTGCCAGCCACAAAGATTGCCATCAAAAGAAAATAGAGACCGCGAATGGCTGTTGGGAGAAATTTTATGCAACCTATATATAGGACTAGGTCGCTATCAACGAGGCGAAAAATTGGCTGCTTATGATTTCATCCAAAACAGATCTGTCAAGCTCTGGACTGAACTAATCAATTTGGAAAAAACTTCTAAATCTAATTTTATAGATATTTTTAACAGCAACAGACGATTTGAAAAAGGTTATCCAAATGAAGCCAAACAATTACCCTACTTTTTGCAAGGTTACGAACGAATTTCTGAATCTGCTCAGGCACTCCTAGAATATCTTGATAAACACTATCCTCTTAACGCATTTATAAAAGAAAAAATTCGTAATTTATTATAAAAGAGACTTTCCAAAAAATAATCTAAATTCCAAAAGCTAGGTATCTTTATCAGCTGTAGGTATCTTTGTCAGCTATAGTAGATTAATGAAATTTTAAAACCTGTAGAGGATAATCGATGTCCTCTCCTTTCTTATGTTCAGAGTGAGAAAGATTTATTTCTTAAAGTTGCCAAAGTTATCAAATTCAAAAATATTGTATTTGATTGGTTTAATCAGAACCTAAAAAGCACCTCTAAGGTTACTTTTTTAGTTGATCTTAGAAGTTACTTTAGTTATTGGACTGCTGGGTGTAGTATGATATAATAGAAACATGAAATTAAAAACTACCTTGGGCCTTCTTGCTGGGCGTTCTTCCCACTTCATCTTGAGCCGTCTTGGCCGTGGAAGTACGCTCCCAGGAAAAGTCGCCCTTCAATTTGATAAAGATATTTTACAACATCTAGCGAAGAACTACGAGATTGTCGTGGTCACTGGAACCAACGGGAAAACCCTGACAACTGCCCTCACTGTCGGCATTTTAAAAGAAGTTTATGGTCAAGTTCTGACCAATCCTAGTGGTGCCAACATGATCACAGGGATTACGACAACCTTCTTGACTGCCAAATCCTCCAAAACTGGAAAAAACATTGCCGTCCTCGAAATTGACGAGGCCAGTCTATCTCGTATCTGTGACTACATCCACCCTAGCCTTTTTGTCATCACTAATATTTTCCGTGACCAGATGGACCGCTATGGTGAGATTTACACAACTTATAAGATGATTTTAGATGCCATCCGTAAGGTGCCTACGGCTACTGTTCTCCTCAACGGTGACAGTCCGCTTTTCTACAAGCCAGCTATTCCAAATCCTGTAGAGTATTTTGGTTTTGACTTGGAAAAAGGGCCAGCCCAACTGGCTCACTACAATACCGAAGGTATTCTCTGCCCTGACTGTCAAGGCATCCTCAAATATGAGCACAATACCTATGCCAACTTGGGTGCCTATATCTGTGAAAATTGTGGTTGCAAACGACCTGACTTGGACTACCGTCTGACAGAACTAGTTGAGTTGACCAACAATCGCTCTCGCTTTGTCATTGACGGGCAAGAATACGGCATTCAAATCGGTGGGCTTTACAACATCTACAACGCCCTAGCAGCGGTTGCCATCGCTCGCTTTCTCGGCGCAGATTCACAACTAATCAAGCAAGGATTTGATAAGAGCCGTGCTGTCTTTGGACGCCAAGAAACCTTCCATATCGGTGACAAGGAATGCACCCTTGTTTTGATTAAAAATCCAGTCGGTGCGACCCAAGCTATCGAGATGATCAAACTAGCTCCTTATCCATTTAGCCTTTCTGTCCTTCTCAACGCCAACTATGCAGACGGAATTGACACTAGCTGGATCTGGGATGCGGACTTTGAACAAATCACTGATATGAATATCCCTGAAATCAATGCTGGCGGTGTTCGTCATTCTGAAATCGCACGTCGTCTACGGGTGACAGGCTATCCAGCTGATAAAATCACTGAGACAAGCAATCTGGAGCAAGTTCTCAAAACCATTGAGAACCAAGACTGCAAACATGCCTATATCCTGGCTACCTATACTGCTATGCTGGAATTCCGCGAACTGCTGGCTAGTCGTCAGATTGTTAGAAAGGAGATGAACTAATGGTTTATACTTCACTTTCCTCAAAAGCTGGCAACTACCCTTATCAGCTCAACATCGCCCACCTCTATGGAAACCTCATGAATACCTACGGGGACAATGGAAACATCCTCATGCTCAAGTATGTGGCTGAAAAGCTAGGGGCTCATGTGACGGTTGACATCGTTTCTCTCCATGATGACTTTGACGAAAATCACTACGACATCGCCTTTTTCGGTGGTGGTCAAGACTTTGAACAAAGCATCATCGCAGGCGACCTTCCTGCTAAAAAAGAGAGCATTGACAACTACATCCAAAACGACGGTGTGGTTCTAGCCATCTGTGGTGGTTTCCAACTATTGGGTCAATATTATGTTGAAGCTTCAGGTAAGCGCATCGAAGGGCTAGGTGTCATGGGCCACTACACGCTCAACCAGACCAATAACCGTTTTATTGGTGATATAAAAATTCACAATGAAGAATTCAATGAAACCTACTATGGATTTGAAAATCACCAGGGCCGTACCTTCCTCTCAGATGACCAAAAACCACTGGGTCAGATTGTCTATGGAAATGGAAACAACGAGGAAAAGGTCGGCGAAGGGGTTCATTATAAGAATGTCTTTGGTTCCTACTTCCACGGGCCTATCCTCTCTCGTAATGCCAATCTGGCTTATCGTCTAGTCACTACTGCCCTCAAGAAAAAATACGGTCAGGACATCCAACTCCCTGCCTATGAGGATATTCTCAGTCAAGAAATCGCTGAAGAATACAGCGACGTGAAAAGCAAGGCTGACTTTTCTTAAACTAAGGAAAATTAGATAAAAGAACTCCACTATCTTGTCGGAGTTCTTTTTGCCTGTTCTTTTACCCTTCTCCCTTGCATTTTCTCTCATTTTTTGCCAAAATAGAGGGGTAGAAAGAAGGTAGCATATGTCTAAATTACAACAAATCCTAACATATCTTGAATCAGAAAAACTAGACGTCGCTGTCGTATCTGACCCCGTCACTATTAATTACCTCACTGGCTTTTACAGTGATCCCCATGAACGCCAAATGTTCCTCTTTGTCTCGGCGGATCAGGAGCCTCTCCTCTTTGTTCCAGCCCTTGAAGTGGAACGTGCAAGCAGCACTGTATCTTTCCCAGTTGTGGGCTATGTGGATTCTGAAAATCCATGGCAAAAAATCAAAAACGCTTTGCCACAGCACGACTTCAAACGTGTCGCTGTTGAGTTTGACAATCTCATCTTGACCAAATACCATGGCTTGAAAACTGTCTTTGAAACTGCTGAGTTTGAAAACCTCACTCCTCGCATCCAACGCATGCGCCTCATCAAATCAGCTGATGAAGTCCAAAAAATGATGGTTGCAGGGCTCTATGCTGATAAAGCTGTAAAAGTTGGTTTTGACAATATCTCTCTTGATAAAACCGAAACAGATATCATCGCCCAAATCGACTTCGCCTTAAAACGTGAAGGCTATGAAATGAGCTTTGATACCATGGTCTTGACTGGTGACAACGCTGCAAATCCGCACGGAATTCCTGGTGCAAACAAAGTTGAAAAGGACGCCCTTCTCCTCTTTGACCTGGGTGTTATGGTCAATGGCTACGCATCAGATATGACTCGTACAGTCGCTGTCGGTAAGCCAGACCAATTCAAGAAAGATATCTACAACTTGACCCTTGAAGCCCAACAAGCTGCCCTTGACTTTATCAAGCCAGGTGTGACTGCCCATGAGGTAGACCGAGCTGCCCGTGAGGTCATCGAAAAAGCTGGTTATGGTGAGTACTTCAACCACCGTCTCGGTCACGGTATCGGTATGGATGTCCACGAATTCCCATCTATCATGGAAGGAAACGACATGGTCATCGAAGAAGGCATGTGCTTCTCTGTTGAACCAGGTATCTATATCCCTGGTAAAGTCGGTGTCCGCATCGAAGATTGCGGTGTTGTTACCAAGGATGGCTTTGACCTCTTTACAAGCACCAGCAAAGATTTGCTTTATTTTGATTAATATTCTTCGAAAATCTTCCCACAATAAAACGCATAATATCAAGGTTTTTCAACACCTGATATTATGCGTTTTTCTGATTTTTAAAACTTTTCTCCAGCTGCTTTACTTAGTTTTCTTAATACTCTGACTAAGCACAAACCCTACAACCATACCCAAGGTATTTTGCAGGAAGTTTGGTAGGATTTCTGGTAGAGCCGCTGCCCAGCCATTCATCAAAGTTGAACCCAAGGCGTAGCCCCCTACCATGGCAATCGTTGCTAAGATAAGGCCTAACCACTGAGTTTTGCCTTTAAATCCTGCGAAAAATCCCTGCAAGCCATGGTTTACCAAGCTAAAGAACATCCACTGTGGATAGCCTGATATGAGGTCAATGAGGAATCCAGCTAGTCCTCCAACGACAGCCCCCTCTTTACTGCCAAAGTAAAAGGCTGCAAAGAAGACACCCGCATCTAAGAGAGTTAGAATGCCTGTTGGCGTTGGAATTTTTAAGAAATAACCTAGAACCACAGAAAGGGCGGTTAATAGGGATACAAGGGCGATTTTAGTTGTTTTTGTTTGCTTCATATTGTCTTACTCCATATTGATCTGCTTGTGCAATAGCACGGTAAACGAAAGCTTTAGAACTTTCTATTGCTGGTAAAAGTTCATCGCCCTTAACCAAGTGACTGGCGATGCTTGAGGCAAAGGTACAACCTGCACCAGCATTTTGGCCTTGAATGACTGGGTTTTCTAGAACAGTGAAAGTTTGTCCATCATAAAAGACATCTACAGCTTTGTCCTGACTAAGGCGATTGCCCCCCTTGATAATGACTGCTGGCGCTCCTAATTCATGCAATTTCTGCGCTGCTCTTTTCATATCTTCCAAGGTTTTAATCTCTTGATCAGCTAATAATTCTGCCTCTGGAAGATTTGGCGTAATCACACTGACATGAGGAAAAAAGCGGATCAATTCTTGGCAGAGTTCACTGACTGCCACGTCGTGCGTTTCCTTGCAGACCAAGACAGGGTCTAACACCACAGGTACTCCTGGGCGTTGTTTGATAAAGTCCAAGGCTTTCTCAGCCACACTGACAGTAGGGAGAAGACCAATCTTGATTCCCGCAAAATCCACGTCACGCAAACTATCTAATTCATGTTGAAAAATGGCGTCATCTGTTGGAAAGACTTCAAATCCCTTTTCTGTCAAGGCCGTCAAACAAGTCACTGCTACAAAACCATGCAAGCCGTTCAAGGTATAGGTAGCAAGATCGGCTGATAAACCACCACCACTAAAAATATCATTCCCAGAAAAGGCTAAAATACGATTATTCTTCATAACGAATCTCCTTTAAATACAAGCCATTGGGTGCCGCAGTGGGACCTGCAAGTTGCCTGTCTTTCTTCTCCAAGATCAGGTCAATCTGCTCTACTGGCATTCGATTATTTCCGATTTTGAGCAGCGTCCCCACCATATTGCGAATCTGCTTATACAAGAAGCCATTTCCTGAAAAGGTAAAGGTCAAAAACTGCCCTGTCTCATCGACTGTTAAACTCGCTTCTGTAATGGTCCGAACCTTGTCCTCTACACTGGTACCAGATGCTGTAAAACCGGTGAAATCATGGGTTCCCTCTAGCTTTTTGATTGCCATCTGCATCCGCTCAACATCAAGCGGATAGGGAAAGTGAGTGGCATAGTGACGACGCATAGGATTCTTAGGACGGCCCCTATCTACTATAAACTCATAGGTCTTACTGTGCTTGGCATAACGGCAATGAAAATCATCCGCCACAATCTCAATCAAAATCACATCGATATCTTCAGGAGACTGGGTATCCAGAGCAAAACGGAGTTTTTCCTCATCCATCTGATAGGGCAGGTCAAAATGAATAACCTGTCCCAGAGCATGGACCCCACTATCAGTCCTACCAGCACCGTGAACAGTGATGGCTTGCCCCTTATTGAGTCTCGTTAAGGTTTTTTCAATTTCTTCCTGAACGCTCCGCTCATGAGGCTGGCGCTGAAAACCAGCAAAAGCGTAACCGTCATAGGAAATGATTGCTTTATATCTTGTCATGTGTCTATTTTATCAGGAAATAATAGTACAAACAAGTTTAAAAAACAATAATTGTCTGGGGACAAAAAACAAAAAGAAAAACTTAGGAAATCAATCCTAAGCTTTATTTTGAAGTACAAACATGACAAGTACGGAAGTCACTATTAACCAGCATCCTAGAATGGTGAAGACCAGCATCCCGTTTTGAGTGACCATACCGACAGCTCCCAGGATGAATGGTGTCGTAAAGGCTCCAAAGCTACATCCTAACACTGCGAAAGACGTTGCCTGATTAAGGAGGTTAGCTGGGATTCTTTCAGAAAGAAGCTGAAAGACAGTGGTCAAGGCTACGCTGTAAGCAAAACCTGCCACAATACTTCCAACTACCATCACACCCAATGACGGAGACAAAGCTATCACAATCTGCCCTAATCCAAAGGTAATGCCTGACCAAAGGAGCAATCTTTCTTTAAAGAGAGAAATCAAGAAAGAAAAACTCACGCCAGCCACAATCCCAATCAACTGCATGATACTAAGAACAAAACTAGATAATTGAGCATCCCCGAGACCTCTTTCCACCATCAAACTAGGAATACGAATGGTGATAGCTGTATTGGTGCAGACCACGACTGCTGCTTCGACAGCCAATAGAAAAATTAATCCTTTCATCTGTCCAGTCAAACGAGTCGTTTCGGCCTCTTTTTTCTTTGTTTCTTTCTTTTCTTTGCCATAAGGGACAAAGAGCAGATAAAGAATCAATACTAAAAATCCCGCACTGTAGGCCAAGAAGGTCACTGTCCATCCCAAGGATAAGAGTTGACCTACCACTAGAGTCAAAATCGACGCCCCGACAACTTCTGCTGATCCGCGGAGACCCAGCATCTGAATCCGTGTCTTTCCATAATAGCGTTCGCTGATGATAGAAATGGCCTTGGCATTGATCATCCCAACACCCAAACCAAATAAAATCCGCATCGCAAAGACAAAGTTATAATCCTGATACCAGAAGGGGGCCGTTCCCCCAATAGAGAGGATGAGAAGCCCTAAACTAATTTGAAGACGCTCAGGAAACAAACGTTCCAAAAAACCATTTAAAATCAGCATAATCATAATCCCAAAAGAAGGGAGACTGACTAGGAGCTCGATTTGTTCTTTGGGATAGCCCTGATAGTAGTCAAACATGGCTGGCAGAGCACTTGAGATGGAAAAGGAGGTAATCAAAACGAGGGAGAGGGCCAAAATACTAGCCCGTTCTAAAAATTGTTTCATGGATTTTCTTTCTATATATTTCTCACTGTTGGTCCTTTTAAAAGGAAGAGGGCAAGAAAAGAAGGAGCCCGATTGAACTAGAGACTCCGTCCTAACTTTCCTAATAGGAAGACTATTTTCGCTTGATTTGCTTGATCAGGTAAAAGACAAAGCCTGCAACCATATAGGCTACAAAAATGATCAAACACCATTTTATGACCACGTCCCAACCCTTAGCCACATTTAAGAAGAAATAAGGGAAGGGATTGTCCTTGGAATTCGGAATATTGAGTTTTAAGACCAAGCCGTTAAACAAGGCAAAAATCATATAAACCAAGGGCAAGATGGTCCACAAGACTGGATCCCAGATCTTGTATTGACCTTGCTTATCAAAGAAGAGGGTGTCGGCTAAAAACCAGAGTGGAACGATATAGTGGCAAAGGAAATTTTCCACACGGTAAAAGTCCGTCGCAATCGGAGCAAGCATAAAATGATAAATCACACAGGTAATCATGATACTCATGGTAACACCACCCTTGAGACGAAGCAGGGTCGGACTTTGCCAATTTTCACCTGAATGGCTCATCACACGGAGCAGATAGCCCGTGAAAATCGTTACTAAAAGATTGGACAACACTGTGTAGTAGAGGAGCATTCCAAAGCCACCGTGCTTGGTAATTTCTAGATAAACTCCTGTGAAAGCCGCTAAGAACAAGAGCACACGACTATAAAAGATAAATTTGTAATTCAGTTTCATGGCTAGATTTTCTTAACAAACTCTGACTTGAGTTTCATAGCTCCAAAACCATCAATCTTACAGTCGATGTTGTGATCACCTTCTACGATACGGATATTTTTAACACGAGTTCCTTGTTTCAAATCCTTTGGCGCACCTTTTACTTTCAAGTCCTTGATGAGGGTTACAGTATCGCCATCAGCCAATTTATTTCCATTGGCATCGATAGCAACCACACCTTCTTCTACTTCTGCGACTTCAGCAGGGTTCCATTCATAGGCACACTCTGGGCAGACCAAGAGACTTCCGTCTTCGTAGACGTATTCTGAATTGCATTTTGGGCAATTTGGTAAGTTGTTCATAAGTCCTCCTTAAAATATCAATTATTCTTTGAAATTCATATATTATTGAACAGCAACTATTATACCGTAAAATCCTACTTTTGACAATGTGTCCTAAGTCCAGCAAACAAAAAAATCATACAACTTTTTACAGTTACATGACTTTTAAAAGATGATTGGTCATGGGTACTTATCAAGCACCTCATGATAAAAGGGGTAGCAACTGTATCTTACAGACCAGGAGCTTGTCCAAGTTCTGCTGTAAGCATCCAAACTGTTTTCTCAAGTTCAGCCTTAGCCCCAACAAAGATATCGTTTGTAACATCATCGCCTTCTTCGTCAGTCACATCCAAAGCCTTTTGGAAAAGACTGATGAGGTAGCGATAAATAGCTAGAACACGTTCCAAGCTTTCTTCAACGTTACGGAATTCTCCTTCTTCTTCTTCGATTTCACTGTGTTGAAGGAATTCTGTCAAAGTTGAGTAAGGTTTGCCACCAAGGGTAATTAAACGTTCGCTGATTTCGTCAAGATAACCATCAAGGCTGTCCATGTATTCATCCATTTTTGGATGCCATACGAGGAAACCACGACCACGCATATACCAGTGAACTTGGTGAAGGGCAATGTGAGCCACATACAAGTCTGCTACTGCTTTGTTCAATACTTCTTTTGTTTTTGCTAATGCTACTGGCGCTGTTTTAGATAATGTTGTAACGTCTTTTAATGCATCTTTTTTCAATTCAACCATTTTTTTCACCTCATAATATTATTTTTGTAACCATATTTATTGATTACTACCTCAGTATACTACACCTAGTAGACAAAAGCAAGAAAATTAACCCATATTAAAAAAGTTGTAATTGACTGATAATTTAAGAAAAATCTAGCCTTATTTTATTAGCTGACTTGATCGGATTTACTCGAAAATTGGCTTTGATAAAGGTCGTAATAGAAGCCTTTTTCTTGGAGCAAGCTTTCATGATTTCCCTGCTCAATAATCTGTCCATCTTTAAGAACGAGAATCTTATCCGCTTCTTGAATGGTCGAGAGACGATGGGCGATGACAAAGCTGGTTCTCCCCTTCATCAACCGTTTCATGGCTTTTTGAATCAAGAGTTCCAAACGGGTGTCAACAGAGGAAGTTGCTTCATCCAGAATGAGAATTTTGGGATTGGCTAGGAGAGCACGCGCGATGGTCAACAGTTGTTTTTGCCCGAGGGAAATATTGCTGGACTCTTGGTTCATCTCCATGTTGTAACCACCAGGAAGAGTTCGAATAAAGTGGTCTACATTTGCTGCTTTGGCAGCTGCTATTATTTCTTCGTCACTGGCGTCAAGATTTCCAAAACGTAGGTTTTCTTTGATAGTACCTTCGTAGAGCCAAGCATCCTGCAAGACCATCCCAAACTGACGGCGGTAGTCTTGTCGTGACAACTGGCGAATATCCTGCCCGTCAACCAAGATTGCACCTGCTGTAACATCGTAAAAACGCATAAGCAGATTGATTAAGGTTGTCTTACCAGCTCCAGTCGGACCAACAATCGCTACCATCTCTCCTGGTTGAACTTCTAGATTAAAGTTTCGAATCAATGGTTTGTTTTCAACATACTGGAAATCAACCTGCTTAAAGGTTACCTGACCCGTTAAAGGTTCAAGGATTTCGAGTTCTTCTCCCTTGACTTCCTCTGTCTCATCCAAGATGTCGAAAATACGATCGAGCGAAGACTTGGCGCTTTGCATTTGACCCGCAAGTTGTGTGATGTTTTGGATAGGCTGGCTGACCTGCCAAACGTACTGAACAAAGGCCTGCATATTCCCCACTGTCAAACGACCTGCAATAACCTGCAAACCACCAAGAACTGCAACGATCAGATAGGTCAAGTCTGATACGACATGAAGGGTTGGCATCATGAGCCCAGAGATAAAGCTGGCTTTAAAGCCAACACGTTGGAGGTCGTCCGTAATCTCAGAAAACTCTTTATGAGAAGTTTCCTCACGACCATAGAGTTTCAAAACATTAAAACCTGTGAGATTTTCCTGCACATAGCCATTCATCCGTCCTAAAATAGCTGCCTGCTCTTTAAAATAAGGCTGAGAACGTTTCAGGATGCTTCTAGCACCAAAATAGGTCACTGGAATGGATAGAATCACCACTATAGCCAACTGAAAATTCAAGTATAATACCATTCCCATCACGAGGACAATCGTCAGAACGGCATTGACAATTTGGAGAAAAGATTGTTGAAGAGCGTTGGACACTGTCTCAACGTCACTGGTAAATCGTCCCAATAAATCACCAAACTGGTGTTTGTCAAAGAAAGATACTGGGATACGATTGATTTTCTCGGTCATTTCATTTCGCAGATCCTGAGTCATAGACTGGACTGCATTGGTCATGAAATAGTTGGAATAATAAGACCCAAGTTCATACAATAGACCTCTAAAGAGGTAAATGATTAAAACAGTTCCGATGTAGCCAGTATTGATACCAGCACCTGCAAGACCATTAGCCATATCTAAGAGATTCTTTGTCAACCCCGTAATGGCTAGCCCCAAGACAAAAGGCTCCAAGACACTCATGATCACACTCAAAATTTTTAGAAAGACTGCAAAGAAGACAGAAAAACGGTAGGCTTTCAAATAGCTCCACAAACGAGCCAAACTAGATTGTGTTTTCATATTTCCTCCTATTCCTCTGTTAGAGATGCATTTTTCAACTGCGACTCAGCAATTTCACGATAGATGTCATTGGTTTCCATCAATTCCTCATGGCGACCGCGACCCACGATTTCCCCTTTATCAAGAACGATTATCTGGTCCGCATCCATGATAGTTCCGACACGTTGAGCAACAATTAAAACCGTTGCATTCTGTGTGACTTCCTTGAGACGACGGCGCAAAATGGCATCCGTGCGATAATCCAAGGCTGAGAAGGAATCATCAAAAATATAGATATCAGGATTCTTTATAATCGCTCGGGCAATTGAGAGACGTTGTTTCTGTCCTCCAGAAAGATTGCTTCCACCTTCAGCTAGATGGGTCGCAAAGCCTTCTTCTCGGCTTTCGATAAAATCTTTGGCTTGCGCCACGTCCGCTGCCTGATGTAGGTCTTTGTGACTAGCATCTTCCTTCCCATAGCGGATATTTTCAGCGATAGTTCCTGTAAAGAGCAAGGCCTTCTGCGGGATAAATCCAATCTTTTGACGGAGAGACTTGAGGCGGTAATCCCTCACATCAACACCATCTACTTTGATTTTCCCAAGGGTGACATCGTAAAAACGAGGAATCAATTGCACAAGAGAGGATTTTCCCGATCCGGTCGATCCGATAAAGGCAATGGTTTCACCTGGTTTAGCACTGAAAGAAATGTTATGCAAAACAGGATTTTCCGTCTCACCAGGATAGGCAAAGGTGATATTTTCAAATTCCAAATAGCCGTGGGTTGCTGTCTCTCTAACGCCTTTTTCATTGGGATCAATAGAAATCGGCATATCCATGACTTCTTTCAAACGTTCACTCGAAACGGCTGTACGAGGGTACATGGTGAAGAGATTGGATAGGAAAAGGAAGGACAAGAGAGCGTGGAAACTATATTCGATAAAGGCTACCAGGTCCCCAATTTGCAGAGAACCTTGTTTGATAGGGTCCAGAGCGAACCAGACAATAGCTACAATCATGGCAATGATAATCTGAACAAACAAGGGCTCTGTCAGACCAGTTAGTTTAAACAGACGATTGGAATTAGCTGCATAGACTGCATTTTGTCCTGCAAAGCGTTCCTCTTGAAACTCCTCACGGGCAAAGGCACGAATGACACGAAGCCCCATCAGATTTTCACGAGCGTATTGATTGATTTTGTCCAAAGTTTTCTGCTGTTTCTCTGACAAAGGGCGAGTCTTGACAGCCACATAAATAACCACCACAGCCAAGAAAGGTACTGCAAAAGCTACTATCCAAGCCAATGACGGGCTGGTCAAAAAGATCATTAAGATACTAGACAGCATCATCATGGGAGTGATGACACCCAGTTTTAAGGTCTGTTCTGCAAACTGCATGAGAACAAAGGCATCACTGGTAATACGAGTAACCAGTGAAGATACTCCTATCTTTTCATATTCATGATGAGAATACTCTTGTAATTTGGCATAGAGATCATCCCTCATATCCTTAACCATATTGGTTGTTAGCTTACTAGCAGCATAGGCTAAGACTATACGCCCCAAGGTTCCACATAGGATAATCACCAGCATGATTGCCGCCCAAACATACAATTGATGTTCATTCCCTTTATTCACACCGTCATCAATCATCCGAGCTAGAACAGTCGGTAGTCCCAGATTGACGATAACAAAGAAAATAGCCCCAAAGAAATCCAAGAATAACCACTTGGGATATTTTTTCAAATAAGACCAAATATAGAGCATAACTCCCCCTTTCATAACTTTTTGATACAGAAAAGAGCGCGCATCCGCACGCCTTTCCTTCCCTAAGGAACTTTCCTAGTCGGAAAAATTCCTCTTTCACAAGAATACTCCAAGTAAAAACAAGACAGGCAGTCAAAGTCACCTGGTACTTTTGACTGTCTGTCTGGAAAAAACTAGATTATTTTACAAAGTCAAGCAATGCCAAGAAGCTTTCAGCTTCAAGTGATGCACCACCAACAAGGGCACCGTCAACGTCTGGGCAAGCCATGTATGAAGCAACGTTTTCAGGTTTAACTGAACCACCGTATTGAACACGAACTTTGTCCGCAACTTCTTGACCAAAGTCAGCAGCTACAACGTCACGAACAACTTTACACATTTTTTGTGCGTCGTCTTGTGAAGCTGATTTACCAGTACCGATAGCCCAGATTGGCTCGTAAGCGATAACTGATGCAGCAACTTGTTCGGCAGTCAATCCAGCCAATGCAGCAGATACTTGAGCACCTACAAACTCAGCAGCTTTACCAGCTTCGTAAGTTTCAAGTGACTCACCACAACAGATGATTGGAAGCATACCGTTTGCAAAGATAGCTTTTGCTTTTTTGTTGATATCTTCGTCAGTTTCATGGAAGTAGTCACGGCGTTCTGAGTGACCGATAACAACGTAGTTAACACCCATTTCTGACAATACTTTTGGAGAAGTTTCACCAGTAAAGGCACCTGCATTCTCAAAATAGCAGTTTTGAGCAGCAACTTTAAGGTTTGAACCTTTAGCAGCAGCAAGAACAGTTGTCAAATCAAGAGCTGGAGCTGCGATACCTGCTTCAACAAGGTCTGATGAAGGAAGTTTTGAGGCAACGGCTTCAACGAATGCTTTTGCTTCTTCTGGATTTTTGTTCATTTTCCAGTTACCAGCGATAAATGGTTTACGTGACATTTCACATACCTCTTTTTTCATTTTATTTTCTATTATTTTATCATATTTATAAGGAGCTTGCAAATCTTACTCTAATTTACAAGATTTTCCGAGCGGCTAATCTTGCCACAAATTCATGGCATCAAGGAAATCAGCCGAAGCCTGAACTTGTTTGGGATTATTCGCTTCTCGCTCTGCTCGTTTGGCCTCCACCTGAGCCACAGACTGGATGCCTTCATGGCGCCAATTCCGAAGGATGGCCTGAATATATTTCCAGTTTGGCTTGCCATTTAGAACCGCCTCTCGGAGAGCTTCTTTGATCAAATCCGCCTTGATACCGTCTTCTTTGACTGTCTTAGAAAGATCTTCGATTTCAAACGGCGTTAGCAAGCGTCCTAATTCCTGCTGAAAAGTCTCAATAAGATCCTTCAATTGATTTTGCGGGTTTGGGGCAGTTGTAGCTGGAGTCTGGCTGTCCAACAAGCTATCCAAGCGTTCAAAGGCCAAACTAGCATCAAAAATAAGCTCAATTTCCCCATTTAGTTCAATCGTTCGATATTGTAGTAGCCCATTTTCAGTCAAGTTTGAAATGGATTGGTTGACATCTGCAAGTTCTTTTCCAATAGTTTCTGCAATTTGGCTTGGCGATAGCTCATCCAAAGCAGATGTATTTTGTAGATAAAAAAATTGCCAGACGAGAAAATCATCACTAGAAGGAAAGAGTTCCTTAAAATGCAAGAGCAGGGCACTTGGCAAAACCAAGTTCCCTGTTTTAAAAGCGTCAAAATACGTCATAATTCCTCTTATAAATATCCAAATGCAGCCGCATCATCCTCTACCTTTCTCCAGTCAAAAGGGGTTTCTTGATAAACTGCATAGTTAACCCAGTTACTGAAAAAGAGAGCAGCTGATGAAGACCAACAAAGACACGGTGTCTCATTCACATCATCATTTTTGAAGTAATTTTCTGGAATGTGAGGATTAAGTCCTGCCTCACAATCACGAAAATACTCTTTTGCTAGAGTATCACGGTCATATTCTAAATGACCAAAACTATAAATCTCACGAAGATCCCGACTGGCTAAAATAGAAACGCCAACTTGTTCTCCCTCAGAGAGGATTTCCAGATTGGTTTTTCCTAAAATCTCTTCCTTATAGATTTCTGTATGACGAGAATGGGGAGCCACATAGCTATCATCAAAACCTCTAAAGAGAAGATGGCCCTCTTTCAAGGTATCCTGCGGGTAAATGCCTGACAATTTCTGAGCCATCTGGTGCTTTTCAACTCCATAGCGAGCATAAAGACCTGCTTGGGCACCCCAACAGATATGCAGGGTAGAAAAAACATGTGTCTTGGACCATTCGATGACCTGCTTAAACTCCTCCCAGTAGTCCACCTCCTCAAAAGGCAAGTGCTCCACCGGAGCTCCTGTGATGATCATCCCATCAAAAAAGTCATCCTTAACCTCTGGGAAGGTCTTATAGAAGGTTTCCATATGTTCGGCACGAGTTGTCTTGGAACGGTGTGTTTCCATATATAAGAATTCAATATCTAATTGCAAAGGGGTATTAGCCAAATGCCGTAAGAGCTGCGTTTCTGTTACCATCTTTTGAGGCATCAGATTTAAAATCAAAATCTTCAAAGGTCGAATATCTTGGTGCGCAGCTCGTTGATCGTCCATGACAAAGATGTTTTCTGTCCTTAAAATCTCCACAGCTGGTAATTTCTTATCAATTCGAATCGGCATAATACCCTCCTAACAGTTCTCTATTTCAGGAATGATGTTGTCTGTTTGAAAGTAAAAACCTCCAAATACTTCTTCCCTTTATTATACTGTATGAAGATATAGTTTTCAATTATAGTTTTTCTCTAACTAGCTATAGTTAATTTATATAGCAGATGAAGAGAAAACAGCCCCAAGGACTGTTTTTCATTAATAATGCATAAGTACCTTGTAATCGTAATCTCCGATTTTTTCACGGCCTTTAAGCTCATCCAGCTCAATCAAGAAAGCACAACCGGCTACAACTCCACCAAGTCTTTCAATCATCTCAATTGTTGCCTTGACAGTTCCACCTGTTGCCAAAAGATCATCTACGATGAGAACACGTTGGCCTGGCTTGATCGCATCAGCATGCATGGTCAAGGTATCAATACCGTACTCTTTCTCATAGTCAGCAGAAATGACTTCACGTGGCAATTTCCCTGGTTTACGAACAGGTGCAAAGCCAATTCCCAACTCAAAAGCAACTGGGCAGCCAACAATAAATCCGCGAGCCTCTGGACCCACGATCATGTCGATCTTCTTATCCGTTGCATACTGAACGATTTCACGAACAGCATAGCTATAAGCATTTCCATCTGCCATCAAAGGGCTGATATCACGGAAGGTAATGCCTTCCTTAGGGTAATTTTCAATCGTTGCGATATAATCTTTTAAATTCATCTTTTTCTTTCTTTCAAAGTTTTTACTCTCTATTATACCACATTTTCTGTGAAAGAAGAAGAGGAAAAGCACTATTCTCTTGTTCCATCAGGCTATTAATGGACTTATTTCCCCAGGAATGAACTTATCATCAAAAAAACGAGCACATTCGTACTCGTTTTTAAAAATTTGTTAATTAAAGTGAGTTTACGTCAACCTTGATACCAACACCTTGAGTAGTTGTGATTGTCAAGTTTGTTACGTAAGTTCCTTTAGCTGTAGCTGGTTTTGCTTTTTGGATTGTTTCGTTGAAAGCTTTGAAGTTTTCAACCAATTTTTCAGCTTCAAATGATACTTTACCGATGATAGCTTGAACGTTACCTGCACGGTCAGCACGGTAAGTGATTTTACCACCTTTAGACTCTTCAACTGCTTTTGCAACATCCATTGTTACTGTACCAGTTTTAGGGTTTGGCATCAAGTTACGTGGTCCAAGGACACGTCCAAGACGTCCAACAAGAGCCATCATGTCAGGTGTAGCGATAACTACGTCGAAGTCCAACCAACCGTCGTTGATTTTCGCAACTAGGTCATCTTCACCAACAAAGTCTGCACCAGCAGCTTTTGCTTCTTCAGCTTTTGCACCACGTGCGAAAACAAGAACGCGTGAAGTTTTACCAGTACCGTTTGGCAATACCATTGCGCCACGGATTTGTTGGTCAGCTTTTTTAACGTCGATGTTCAAGTTGTAAGCAACTTCTACAGTTGCGTCAAATTTTGCAAAGTTAGTTTCTTTTGCAAGTGCTACAGCTTCTTCTACGCTGTATGCTTTTGTGCTGTCGATTTTCTCAAGAGCAGCACGAAGTTGTTTGCTTTTTTTAGCCATTTTCTATTCTCCTTGTAAGTGGTTCAATCGATTTTCATCTCCCACGTCACTCCTCGAAATGATGAAGTCTTGCGGGTTTTCAGTCTATTATTTTCCTTTTCCTACTTCGTTAAGTTCCTTTGCTGTACCTAAGTACAAGCCTCAGTCACTTGCCTAGTATGAAAAGCAACTAATAGACTGCTGTGAGATTTTCTACTGTGTTATTAATTAGTCAACAACAGTGAATCCCATAGAACGAGCAGTACCTTCGATCATACGCATTGCAGACTCAATGTTTGCTGCGTTCAAATCTGGCATCTTAGTTTCTGCAATTTCTTGTACTTGTGCACGAGTAACTGTAGCAACTTTAGTTTTGTTAGGTGTACCTGATCCTTTTTCAACACCTGCAGCTTTTTTCAAAAGAACAGCAGCTGGTGGTGTTTTTGTAACGAAAGTAAATGATTTGTCTTCGTATACTGAGATAACAACTGGAATGATCATACCAGCTTGGTCAGCTGTACGAGCGTTGAACTCTTTTGTGAATCCCATGATGTTGATACCAGCTTGACCAAGAGCAGGTCCAACCGGTGGAGCTGGTGTAGCTTTACCAGCAGGGATTTGCAATTTTACAAGTTTTTCGACTTTTTTAGCCATTTTTAAATCCTCCTTTGTGGTTTTGGCGGTAATTAAAGATTTTTACCTCCCACAAGTATGCTTTACACATACCCATCTATTATACACTATTTATCTAAAAATGCAAGAGAAAACTTTCATTTTTAATCGACATAATCTCCGCCTTCAAAGCCATAGTACTCTTCCAAACTGAGACCACTTGCAGCAATTTCTTTGGCTTCTTTTCCAACGTATCGAAGATGCCATTCTTCTGCCATGTAGCCAGTCTCTTTTTCCTTGCCTTTTAGATAGCGAACGACAAAGCCATAGTCAGCCGCATGATCCAAGAGCCACTGGGCTGCCTTTTCTTCAGTAACTAAATCACCATCTGTCCCGATAAGGTCAAAAGCAAGACCCGTTTGGTGTTCACTATAACCTGGGCGAGCTGAGTAGCGATCTGCTGCTTCCTTACCGTCTTGATTCACATAATCTTGATAAAGCTTGGTTTGAGTTTCATAACTTCTAAAACCACTGTAATGATCGCTGATTGGGTAGCCAGCTGCTTGCATTGCTGCAATGAGTTTCAGCAACTCTGCTTTAGCTGTTGGATTTTCTCCTGGATTGTAGTCTTTTGACAAAGGATAGTGCTTATTAGCTATAACGATTTCATCGTACTTCCCTTGGATACTATAGTGGTCTCCCTTATTCACAACCTCCGCCTTCTTCTGACTAGTGGCTTGAGATTTGCTCCCTATAGTCCCTTCAGGTTGACTAGTTTGTTCCGTTTTTTGAGTGTTTTCTTCATTTTTAGGTTTTTCTTGAGAACATGCTGCTAGGGTTAATGCTAGTAAACCAGATAAAATGACATATCTTTTTTTCATTTTTTTCTTCCTCTCTTAAACCGCGTGCTTCTCTAATTCATCAGATAAGGTTTTAATCATCTCTTCCAGTTCAGGGGATTGCACTTGGCATTCTTCTGCCGCCATTTCTTCCCAGGGCACCCACCAGACTGGACCACGGCCGTTGAGTCCGTGACCATTCATATCATCTAACCGTCTTGGAAAGAGGTGCCAATGAGCGTGAGCATCTCCATTTCCTAGGAGTTCGATGTTCATCTTTTCAGCCTTAAATGCTTTGGCGACTGCTTCTTGGACTAAACTCATTTCCTCTAAAAAACGAAGTTTTACAGAAGTCTCCATATGGTGGAGTTCTGTGACATGCTCTTTTGCTAAAAATAAGGTATAGCCCTTAAAGTACTGGTGGTCTCCAATGACCACATAGCCTGTTTCTAGTTCTTTGACAAAGTAAGGATTTTCCCCTGCCTTGATCCATTCAATTCTTTGACAAATCAAACACATATTAGTCTACCAATGTGCTCTTGAGATAGGCATCGACCATACGCTCAGTCGCCACTACTGAATCAATGTGTGTGCGCTCATAAGAGTGACTGGACTCGATGCCCGCACCAAGAAGGGCATGCTTGACCTCTGCGCCTGCTGACATAGCTGCCGAAGCATCCGAACCGTAAAATGGATAAATGTCGAGCTTAAATGGAATATCTTGCTCCTTTGCCAAAGCCACTAAATGTTGACGGAAGTCGTAGTGGTAGGGACCTGAAGCGTCCTTGACACAGATAGACACTGTATACTCATCTGTCTGTTGATCATCGCCCATAGCTCCCATATCCACAGCCAGATATTCTACTACCTGAGCTGGAATATTGGAGTTAGCACCATGGCCCACCTCTTCAAAGACTGAAAAAGCAAAATGAGTTGTTACTGGCAATGCAATCCCCTCTTCCTTATAAACACGAAGAAGATTGAGCAAAATCGCTGCGCTGACCTTGTCATCCAAGTGGCGAGACTTGATAAAACCAGTTTCCGTCACAACTGTTCGCGGATCGAAACTGATAAAATCACCGACCTCGATGCCCAAGGCGCGCGTTTCTTTTTCATTGGTCACTTTTTCGTCCAAACGCACTTCCATATTGTCCTGCGTACGTTCTGCAGTTCCTGCATCTTTGTAAACATGGCAAGATGTCTGGTGGATGAGGATAGTTCCAGATACCGTTTTACCTGTACTAGAAACATGAACGGTACAATTTTCTCCCTCAATCATGTTCCAAGGAAAACCACCGATACGGTCCAATTTGAGACGGCCATCCGGTTTGACTGCACGAACAATAGCACCCAGCGTATCCACGTGGGCAGTCACATAACGTTGTTGCTCATCATTTTGACCTTTAATGGTCACATTGACACCACCCTTAGCTGTGCGAACAGGCTGGTAACCAAGCTCTTCTAAAGTATGGACTAGGTAGTCTGAAATCTCACGAGTAAAGCCTGTTGGAGATGCAATAGCGGTTAATTCTTTGATATAGTTTACAGTTTGATTCATTTCTTCACCTCTTCCTACCATTATATCACTTTTCTAGCTGGATCCCTTTGGAAAAGGGTCTTATCCTTCTAGTTGATTTCACTATGGATCCATGTTATAATACAAATACTTTGATCATGAAAGGAAAGTTAAGGATATGAAATCTTACTTTAAAACCTCGCTTGCCCTTGCGGCTGCTTTACTCATTCTAATAGGATGCTCGAAACAGGCATCAGCACCTACTAATAACAGTGCCAAGGAAGACAAAACTGCTCAGTCAAGCGAGACCAAGCAAAGCACTGAACAATCATCTGAAAAGAAAGAAACAACTAAAACACATACCTTTGTCAACAAAAGCAATCCTGGAATCACTTCTACCTTGGTTTATACTGTAGAAGGCGACAATGTTACCAAGCAAACCGCTCAGAATGTTGCAGATCCTGAAATCCTTGGTGCAACTCCAGAAGAGGTCAAGAGTACACTCGAGGATACCTATAAAGGTTATTACGGGCTAAAAGGTGTTAAACAAACCATTGAAATCAAAGATGGAAAAGTTGTTCAAGATCTCGAAGTTGATTTCTCAACTGCAAGCCTTGACGAACTTAGAAAAGCACTCCCTGAAGAATATCCTGGTATTGGAAATCGTGTCAGTTTCTCAATCTCTAAAAATGGACTAGAGACAATGGGATTCACTGAAGAAACTAACTAATCCTCCAAAGTGAATATAGGCAAAAATCCTTGGCTTAAGCCAAGGATTCTTTTATTCCATTTCAAAAACATCGCTTTCTTGCTTGTTTGGTAAAACCAATGAAAGCAAGATTCCGATAATTGCTGGCACTAACCATGGTAAAGAGGCAGCTGCAAAAGGTAGAGTATTCACAAGGTTTGCTAGAAACTCAATCTTAAAGGAACTGCCAAGGACGCTTGCAAGAGCAATAGCTGTAACAAGCCCAATAGTTAACTGCATGCCCGGTTTTGATAAGGGTACAAACTTATTCACAATCACGATCATCACAATGGAGATGGTGATTGGGTACAAGATTACAAGTACTGGCACTGAGTACTTAATGATTGCATCAAGGCCAAGATTAGCAATAGCAAACCCAATCAAGGTAAAGGCAGTTGCATAGACCTTGTAACTGATTTGTGGGAAACGTCCGTTAAAGAACTCTGCTGTCGACACAATCAAGCCAACTGTCGTTGTGAAACAGGTTACAGTTACCATAACAGCAAGAAAGAGCTGAGCTGTTGAACCAAAGATTTCCTGAGTTGCTTGTGACAAGATATAAACGCCTGGTGTTCCACCCTTCATCACTTCTGCTGGTACTGGGAAATGATTTCCAAGGAATCCTAAACCGATGTAGAGAGCGCTGAAAGCAAGAGCTACAACGATACCAACCACCCAAATAGTTGAAATGTATTCTTTCTTACTGGAGAATCCAAGTTGTTTCAAGGTTTGAACAGCGATTACACTGAAGGCCACTGAGGCTAGGGCATCCAAGGTGTTATACCCTTCTAGGAAACCTGTACCAAAGGCAGAAGATTGATAGGCTGCTGAAGCTACTTGAGAATTTGTTCCACCATATTTAAAGGCACCTAGTACAACTAAGATAACGATCAACAAAGCAAAGACTGGAGTTAAGATACGTCCAATACGATCCAAAATCTTTGATGGATTGAGTGAAATCAGATAGGCTGCAGCAAAGTAAAGCACGGTAAAGATAATCAATCCTAGGCCTTTATTTGCTTCAGACAAGAGGGGGCTGATGCCGACCTCATAAGCTGTTGTGGCTGTACGTGGGATAGCAAAGAAGGGACCAATCGATAGATAGAGGACTGCAAGATAAAGAGTCGCAAACCAAGGTGAGATTTTCTTAGAAATCTCATGAATGTATCCTTTGGGATTGAGCGTTCCGATGATGAGCGTTAGGACAGCAATCCCGACACCCGAAAATACAAAACCTGCAATGGCAGGAAGAAACTGTTCTCCAGATAGGGCACCTAGAGAAGGCGGAAAAATCAAGTTTCCCGCACCAAAAAATATTCCAAACAAGAGTAAACCTGTTAGGGTACCTTTTTTAGCCATAAAAATCTCCTTCATATTTCTAAAATACTGACCTAGTATACCATGATTAAGACTCTGAAAAAAGTATCCAAAATTAATCATTGAATGTTTTCAATATTTTTAAAAATAAGAATTATCTAAAAACAAATTTCTCCTACCTAGTCCACACCAAGTAAGAGAAATGCAAAATTTTAAAGATTTTCAAAGGCCGTCATGCCACCTTGAACATTGATGGCCTTATATCCATGCTCCTCCAAGAACTGGCAAGCACAAGCTGATCTCATACCTGATTTACAAATGACATAATGCAACTGCTCATTGTCCAACTCTTCTACTCCTCTCACATCTAATACAGAAAGGGATTCTTTCTGGTAAAGTTGGTAGAATTTGTCAAAAACAATTTCTTTCATCATTTCTTCTTTTTGATGCCTTTAACGCAAAGTTAAAAACTTATAGGTAAATCCAATCGACTCTAAAAATCGGAACAAGTCTTTGCTTTTGATAAAGATGGTCTTTTCATTAGTATTGGGATGGAAAGTCATGATATCCTCCGATACAATGTCCTTATCAAAATAAACTAGAATATCTTTTTCTTCATTATTTAACAAACCAAAAGGTGATACCGTTCCTGCTGGTAGGGTCATTTTCTCAGCCAAGGAGTCCAATGAGGCCATTCGAATCCGATCGGCTCCCACTTGAACTTTAAAGTCATCCATATCCAATCGTTTCTTGTCATCCATGATGAGCAGATAGTACTGGGTTTTCTTTCTATTGGTCAAAAACATGGACTTAGTCCGGACTCCTTCCATTCCTTCAATATAGCTATCTGCCTGCTCTGTCGTAAATACAGGTGGGTGCTCCACCACATCAAAGATAATTCCCAACTCTTGCAACTTATTAGCTACTTGTTGATAAGGATCCATAGTTTTTCTCCTTTATTGATGAATAATCTTTTGTACCAATGCTTTCAAATCTGGCACCACTTCTGACTCAAACCAAGGATTCTTAGCCATCCAGATTTGATTACGAGGAGAAGGGTGAACTAGAGGAAAATATTCTGGCAAATAGTCTTTGTAGTGTTTTACCCGCTCTGTTACCTTGCCACTAATTTTCTCATGTAAATAGTAGGCTTGAGCATACTGGCCAATCAAAAGGGTCAATTCAATATTTGGACATTCCTTTAGGAGTTGTGGGTGCCATTTTTCGGCAAAGCCTTTACGGGGTGGAAGGTCGCCTGATTTTCCATGTCCTGGGAAATAAAAGTCCATGGGAATAACTGCAAACAACCCCGAATTGTAAAAGGTGTCTTCATCAACACCTAGCCAGTCCCGCAAGCGTTCACCACTCTTATCTTTCCAGTAAAGGCCTGCTTCTTGCGTTTTAAAGCCCGGAGCTTGACCGACAATATTGATACGAGCAGTTGTTGGCGCTGCAAAGAGAGGTTCGATTCCGCGTTCTGTATAGCTGCTATTCTGTGGATCCGCCATAATGGCTTGCTTGATTCTTTCGATTTGAGACATCTGTTTTCCCTCCAAAAAGAAGTCTAAGCATAAAATCTCAGACTTCTATCGTTTTATTTGATTAATTCATAGATAGCTTCTGCATAGATTGCTGCTGCTCGGAAAAGATCGTCTAAGGCGATGAATTCATTGGCTTGGTGCATGGTATCGATAGAATCTGGGAACATAGCACCGTAGGCAACACCACGTTCTAGCAAGCGACCAAAGGTACCACCACCGATGACTTGCTCGTGACCTTTAAGACCAGTTTGTTTTTCATAGACATTCAACAAGGTTTGCACAAGCGGATCTTCCATTGGCACATAGTGAGGGGTGTGACCGTGTTCAGAAAGGGTAACAGAAGCAACTGGCAAGTTTTCAAGGATTGACTTGATATGCTCTGGGCTTGTTCCTTTTGGATAACGGAAGTTGAGGGCAATAGTATTGTCAGCACTTGCTTCGTCAAAGCGGAAGACCCCCGCATTCATAGAAAGGGCACCCATCTTTTCATCAACATGAGCAACCTTGAGATTTTCACCCTCATGGTCATTCAAGAGAATCTTACCAGCAATGTCGAGGTAGTCTTTAGCAGGTCCAGCAAAGTCAAACTGACTGAGGAAGAGGGCAAGGTAAGTTGCACCATTGACACCTGAAGCAGGCATAGCACCGTGGGCGGATTTACCAATAATCGTCACCTTGTATTGACCGTTTTCTTCTTGAATTTCTCCTCTGAGTTTGTACTCTGCAACAAAGGCATCTAGTTTTCCTTGCAAGTCAGCCAGGTCGCCCGAAACGAGTGCTATCGCTGATTCGGGTACCATGTTTTCTCGCAATCCGCCTGTGAAGCTGTGAAGACGGGCAACACCTGCATTTTCACCACTAAAGTGGAGGTATTCTGTAATGTTTCCTTTTTCACCATTGATGATTGGAAATTCAGCGTCCGGAGAGAAACCGAAGTCTGGTTTTGCAAGTCCTACATGTTCAAAGTAGTAGTCCATGTCTGCCCAGCCTGATTCTTCGTCTGTTCCGACAATAAAGCGAACTTTCTTAGAAGTTGGAAGGCCCAATTCTTTGATGATCTTCAAGCCATAGTAACAAGCTGTTGTAGGTCCCTTGTCATCAGAAGCACCACGCGCGTAGAGGCGACCGTCTTTGATAGTTGGTGTATAAGGGTCTGTATCCCAACCGCTACCAGCTGGTACCACGTCCATATGGGCAAAGATTCCGAGAACTTCTTCTCCATCACCAAACTCAAAATGTCCTGCGTAGTTATCGACATTCTTAGTTGGATAGCCATCACGGTCTGCGATTTCAAGGAATTTTTCTAAGGCTTTTACTGGACCAGGTCCAAATGGATGCTGCGCATCTGCCTTGCTATCGTCACGTTCTGAGTTGATTTCCAAAAGGCTAAACAAGTCAGTCAAGAGGTCTTCTTTGCGTTTTTCTACTTCTGCTGTAAAATCAATTGCTGTCATTTTTTTCTTCCTTCTATCTTTTCTCGATGATTTCATCTACTGGCAAGCGGTAGCTTGGTTCCAATTTTTCGTCTGTGTAACCCACTGTAATCAAGAGTTCTGGGCGAAAACGGTCTTCGATGTTCAAAACCTCATTGGCTTTTGATTTATCAAAACCAAGTATAATGTTTGAACCAATTCCCTGGTCAGTCAGTGCAAGAACCAAGTTCATAGCTACTAGTCCTGCATTAAGAGCCAAGTAGTCGCTGACTTGTTGTTCATTGTAACGCGCAAACTCGGCAGGCAAATTTTTCATGTAGTATTGAAGTTGCTCTTCAGAAAAATTATTAGCACCACCAACACGGGCAATCTTGCGAGCACGTTTGGCCAGGTCTGTATCGGTAAACAAGGCAATGGTTACAGGTGCTGATGATACCTGCTCAAAGTTCGAACCATAAGCCAATTTTGCCAATTCAGCATTTTTCTCACGAACGACCACAAATTTCCATGGCTGGCTGTTGTGGGCACTTGGGGCCAAGGTTGCGATTTCGATAGCCGTACGCACATCTTTGGGATCCACTGGCTTATCAGTGAAATGCTTAGTCGCATGACGTTTTTTATTTAATTCAAGAAATTTCATAATCGATTTCCTTTTCTAATTCTACTTCTTCCATTCTACCATATTCTGAAAGAGCTTGCAGAGATTTTTCATAGAGTTAGTACTTCTTTCAAACTCTCTGCTATTAATTTGGAGCTATTTAAGTAGGTATCGCTTTAGATTTGAAGCAATCAAAAAGCAGGTGATCGAACACCTACTTTCTTATATTATTGACCAGATGTATATGGAGCAATTGCTTTATAAGCCGCTTCCAGCGCTTTCTTCATTGTGTCACGTCCAGTTTTCAACTGTTGAACAAATAGAGTACGCGTTTGTTCTGGCACTACTGTATCATCAGAACCAATACTTGAAAGGCTTTCGTTAAATGACTCTCTTACAGTCTCCATAGACTTAAGCGCTGGTTCAACTTGGGCGTTATATGCTTCTTTTCCACTCTCTGGAATTTTTTCCCCAATTTCAACTGCATGCTTTTTATAATTGTCGACTAGTTTACCAAAGACTTTCTTCACATCTCCAACAGTTTTAGCATTGTCAATTTCTTCATCGGTGATCAAAACAACCTCATTATTTTCTGTCTTTGAACTAGACGTTGTTGATGAAGTCTCTGAAGAAGAAGTTTGTTCTACAGAGCTTGAAGTCTTAGTCGAAGAATCAGACGTTGTTTTCCCTGAACATGCTGCTAAAACAACAAGAGATAAAAGAGCCATACTGGCTGTAATAATTTTCTTCATAATGTTCTCCTTTATATTAAGAATTAAGTTCATTGTATAACAAAATAATTTCAATGTCAAACTTTAGCTAAGCCATCTTTTCTTCCTTATCGTCTGACTCTCTTCTAAACAATTCGGCTACCACCTCACTTCAAAATATGGGCTACCCGCTTTATTTCTCACTTTGCAAAAAATCAAAATAATTCTTTACATCCTCTACATACCCATACTTTTCTATTAAGCTGGCTAAGAGTTCTAGATTGTGCCCCCGATAGTTGTCATCTCGGCGTAGCTCTTCATACATTTCGATAAAGGGAAGGCCCTTGGACTTGGCCAATTTCAACTCCGCTTCATAGTCATAAGCGACTTTACGAAATAGGATATTGACCAATTCCCCATCTTCAACTTCTATCACGGCATACTGGGCACGGTGATTTTTTAACGCCTCCCAGTTAAAATAGGGCATGCCAATCGAACCTGGATTGATGATTTGTTGCCCTTGACTGCCATAACGAAGCAACTGCTTGTGAACATGACCATAGACTGCCACGTCGGTTTCCGCATCTAGCAGTTGGTCAAATTTATCTGTATCATTCCCAACCAGTAGATCCCCACCATAGTTTTTGTCAGGTAAATTATGAGAGATAGAAAAGCGCAGCCCCTCAACTTCTTTCTTTTCCAGCAAAGGCAAGCTTCGTAGCCAGACAATCGTTGCAGGATCCATTCGCTCCATCAAAAACTGAGTCATTCGCATTGACTGGATTTCTTGTGGATCTTCCAAACCGTATTCACCATCCAAGGCCTCAAGGACACAATCATCCCAATTGCCTCGAACACTGGCTGTGATAGGAAGGTCCTTTAGCAGGGCTACCAAGTCATTTGCACCTGGACCAGGGAGGAAAATGTCTCCCATAAGCCAATATTCACTGGCTCCTTGAACTTTGGCATCTGCAATTACTGCTTCTAAGGCTGTCGCATTGCCATGAATATCTGATAAAATTGCGATTTTATGGTTCATCTTAACACTTCCTATTCTTTGGTTTTGCTATTTAAAATAATTTATGTACAAATACTATTTATCCGCATTGGCACTACTTATATTTGCTTCAATCATGGCTCTGACCTGCTGGCGTTGTTCCTCATTTAGATTCAACTTCTGTAATTGTTTTTCAATACTAAATTCTGAGGTATTGTATTTCTTATCATACATCTCTAATAATTTATTACGAAGAATAGGCTCGCTGATTAAATGAATTTCTTTTAATAGTTCTTCTTCATTTCCTTCCTGCTCCTCTTCTCCATTAAGTCTTTCAATCATAGAATTAATCTTCGCTAAGGCAAAATCACCATAAATATTATCAATCAAATTTTCCTTCATGATTTCTTGTATATTTTTAGCGAAAGTATTTTGTAAAACTTTTCCTTCTGAATATCCCGTTTCTTGATTTTTTTCAATCATAATCACATTTCCTGGTTTAATATCAGATAACATATAAGGAGAGTGAGTTGTGAAGATGAGCTGGAAGTTCATTCCTCCTATTTTGTTGATTTCATTTATATAGTTAACTAAAAAGTTTATTAAGCTTCTAGACCATTCGAGGTGCATACCCGATTCTAATTCATCCACTACTAATTGACATGTCCCTTGAGAGGGATTCATTTGTAACCACTTTACATAACTTATCACTTTTAATATATTTGTTTCACCAGTAGACATATTATAATAAAATTCATCTATTACTCTAAAACCATAGTACTCCAAATCTAATGCATTCTTTTCTAATTTTTCATAGTCTAGATACAGTTTTTCAAATTCGATGCGATTATCAAAATTCTTTTCTCCATATCCAATCTCAACTATCCGACTTTCCATACTATCAATGTATTCTTTTATCTTGTACTCATGAATAAATTGCTCTAAATAGTTTAGAAAATCGACTAATGAATTTATAAAGTCTTTCTTTTCGTCTTCTATTTCTTCATTTATTTTATCAAATAGTGGCAGATACTTACCATCTACAAAATGTCTTTCAATCTCTTCATCGCTTAAACCAAGCTTGAACACATTACGAATATTCACAATTACCGTCCAAACAAGACAGAAAAAAAACTCTTTCTCTTCCAAATCGTTCAAAAATTTTTCTGGAATACTATACTTACTAAGTCCAAAACTAAATTTACATGACGAAGAAACTAATCCTCGAGAATATAATACCTCATAAGCTTCAAAGATACCATTCAACATATACCATTTAGAAGATTCTGCTAAGTGAACATCTAATAATGATACCCCTCCGAATCTTCCGCTTGGACGTCTATCTTCGTTCATGATATAATTCAACTTATCTCTCTTTTGAGCATCACAGTATCCACTTATATCAACTTGATCCGTTGCTAGATCTTCTATAGTAATTGAATTTAAATCATACTTTTCACCTCTTAAATAAAACTTTCCATTAGTATCTAAATACACATAGAAAAATTGATTTATATCTTTGTTTTGATCTTCCGCACGATGATAATAGCCTATCAGATTTAAAATAGTGCTTTTTCCCACACCATTTATCCCAACTATTGGTGAAATATTATAAATAGACTCTCCATAAAAATTTTCAATATAATCTGGATTTTTATCAATTTTTAATTCATTCGTTTCAAAATCAAAATTTACTTTATATTCGTCTGAAAAATTAAAAATCTGATTCTTAAAAAGCTCATCATACTGTTTAATCACCAAAGCAATTAATTTCATTCTTCTTCTCCTACTAGTCCAATTTCTTTGCTAATATCTGTAACCATTTTTGAAAGTGGTCTTTTCCCATAATTTTCTTTGTCTGTGTAGTGACCTGTTATAAAGCGATTCACCTCAGCCTTGCTCAATTCAAGGTTGGTTTGATTTAAGATTTCTGACAAACCCTCTCTATAACTATCTGTATATACTTCTTTTTTCCAAATCAATTCATTGACCACATCAATGTGGCTTTGATATAGCTCCTCTATACCCAAATCACGAATTCCATTTTCAAAGTTAATATCATAAGAAACAATTTTGATTTTAATCTCATCGACAGACTTTGGAATGTATGTAAACTTTACATCATCGAGTGGAAAACTAGTATCATAAGGACTATATTCTAAATTCTTATTTGATTTCACATGATTACAACTATAACAACTAGGAATTAAATTATAAAATGAAACCGCAAATAGTGGATAGCTGTCTTTTGAAAAAAAGTGGTCTAGTTGAGCAGTGTTTACTACTTCAGTCTGGCAGTTAATCTCTTGTTTGCAACTCGGACATTCATTTTCGACCTCATCAATTACAAATAAGTCTTGATTACAATTATCACAGTGGAGCATTTTATATGTTGAGTTTATATAATTACGATTGCAATATGGGCATACCGAAACATTCTTTAAATCAATTATCTTCTTCCTTAATTTTGCATCTATCTTGCTATAAGATTTTTTTAAATACTCTGCTAATCTAGGTTCTTTATCTATGAAATTATCCAATAATCCTTTATAATTCTTTAAGAATGAAAATTCATCCTTCATTATATTCAGAAAAGCATCCTGTTCACTCTCAAGTCCCGGTATATTATTTACAACCCAGTTATTTAACTCATCTTTAAATTCAGGATAATCTGTAAAATTTATTTTTCTATATAATTCCATGCAAAACTTTTCAACTTCAGACGGATTTGATTTTTCTATAGGTATCATAATTAACACTCCATTCTGACACACTTTCTTTTCATTATAGCACAAAAGACCGCTTACGCGGTCTTTACTTATATATTAACTATCCAGCTATCCAGAAGTCCTGCAATCACTGTTTCTAAGGCCGTCGCATTGCCATGAATATCTGATAAAATTGCGATTTTATGGTTCATGATGGTCTCCTTCTGTCTGGTAATCTACTTTTTCTTCCGCTACTTGAACCAATTCCACTTCTTCTGGGTTCAACTTCATCTGCACAGCCTCTGCGACAGCTCTGGGCACACCGACTTCTACAATCTCATCTACACTGGCTTCCTTGATTTTGGTCAAGGACTTGAAATGCTTCATGAGATTCTGCTTGCGTTTAGGTCCCAGCCCTTCAATTCCATCCAATTGGGATGAAAAGGAGTTTTTGGAGCGCAGTTGACGGTGAAAAGTAATGGCAAAGCGGTGCACCTCATCTTGAATGCGTTGGAGGAGGAAAAATTCCTGAGAATTGCGAGACAACTCCACCACCTCAAGCGGATCACCAAAGAGCAATTCATGGGTTTGGTGCTTGTCATTCTTTTGCAGGCCTGCAATGGGAATATCCAAGCCCAGCTCTTCTTGGATGACCTGCTTAGCAATATTGACTTGACCTTGCCCCCCATCAATCACAATCAAATCTGGTGGGGTCAAGCCCTCACGTTGAACTCGACCATAGCGTCTGCGAATAACCTCACGCATACTAGCATAATCGTCCGGGCCAACAACCGTTTTTATCTTGTACTTACGGTAATCCTTCTTACTCGGTTTACCATTGACAAAGACCACCATGGCCGAAACAGGACTGGTTCCCATGATGTTGGAGTTATCAAAAGACTCAATGCGAACTGGAGTCGGTATTTGAAGCAAGCGCCCTAGATTTTCAATAGCTCCCTGAGTCTTTTCGACAGATTTTTCTAGCAGATTAAACTTCTGCTCCAGACTAACACGGGCATTTTTTATGGCTAGATTGACCAGCTGTTTTTTCTCTCCACGCTGGGGCTTGACAATCTTGGTGTCCACCAAGGCCGTGACAGCTTCTTGGTCAATATCCTGCGGAATCAATACTTCATTGGGAATCAGGTGGGATTTTTCTTGATAAAATTGTCCCACGTAGGTCAAGAAGTCCTCATCCGGATCATTGTAGTAGGGGAAGAGATTGACGTCTCGCTCGATGAGCTTGCCCTGACGGACAAAGAAAACCTGCACACACATCCAGCCCTTGTCCACATAGTAGCCAAAGACATCACGGTTTTGGAGATCCTTGGCCATAACCCGTTGCTTGGTCCGAAGAGTGCCAATGGCCTGAATCAGGTCACGGTATTCCGCCGCACGTTCAAACTCCATATTTTGCGCTGCCACTGCCATTTTACTCTTGAGGTCATCGATGATTTTGTCATCCTGCCCTTTTAAGAAGTCAGAAACCTCCTGAGCCATGGACTTGAAATAGGACTCATCCTTCTTACAGATAGTGTGGGCCATACATTGACCGATATGATAATAAAAACAGACCTTAGACGGCGGATTGGTACACTTACGAAAAGGGAAAATCCGATCCAAGAGTCGCTTGATTTCATTGGCGGCCCCCACATCGGGATAAGGTCCAAAATAAAGACCTCCATCCTTCTTGACTTGACGGGTGATAATCAAACGAGGATAGCGCTCATTGGTAATCTTGATGAACGGATAGGACTTATCATCCTTGAGCATGATATTGTACTTTGGCTTGTTTTCCTTGATCAGGTTGATTTCTAGGAGAAGTGCCTCAATATTGGACTCAGTAACGATAAATTCAAAATCTACAATTTCAGACACCAAGGCCTCTGTTTTGGTATCATGACTGCCACGGAAATAGGAGCGCACACGGTTGCGCAGATTTTTAGCCTTTCCTACATAGATAATGGTGCCGTTTTTATCCTTGTGAATGTAGCAACCGGGGCTGGTCGGCAAGAGCTCTAGTTTTGATTTGATCAAGTTGTTCATAGTTCCATTATAGCAAAAAGGCCGTGACAGGACGAACAAAAAGCCCCACCAACCGTTTGATGGAGGAGCTTTGATTTCTTTCGGATTGCACCGACTTTATCTAGTCGCTACTGGTATAAAGTTCTTGAACAGCCTTCACATCCTGAGGCTGAATCCCATAGTAGGAGCCTGCCGGCTGCATAACAGAAGTCTCGTTAGTATGATCCAATCCGATGGCATGTCCCAGCTCGTGCTCCGCTGTATGCACGATCCGTTCATAGGAATATCCATAACTTGGATTGGATTGATAATAATGATTTAGGCGAACTGTTACAGATATAAATTGATTGGTCAACAGATTGGTTTGGCTCTCGGCTTGGCCAGCTACAGCTGTCGTTCCATCATTCATTTCACTTGCCACAATATCTGCCTGGCTAGGATCCGCAACCACCTCAAAGGTAAAGGCTCCCGTTTGATTCCAGTTTTTTATGGCTTCTGCATAGGCACCTTGGAAGGTCTCATCCATTTGAGGCTCAATATAGATGCGGGCTGAAGCCTGAGCCCACTTGCCTTCCGCGTGTTGGTGACTGTCTGTCTGAGACAAGACTTCCAGCCTTCCCGTTTCCTTCCATTGATTCCAGCCACCTTGACCAATCTGGCTCATTTTTTCAACCTGATTGATCGCAGAATGAAAATCACCTGTCAGATACCAAACTACTCCAAAGGCAAGGAGAACGATGATAACCAAGGTCCAAACCAGACGCCAGAAGAAACGCCAAATGCCCAAAAGAAATCGGAAGAATAATCGAACAATCCAGAACATGACACTCCACCTTTCATAAAAATAAGAATCTATCTTAAAATCAATGGTCTCCCATAATCAAGATAGATTCTCTATTTTACTCAAAAAACTGAAAAAAACCTAAAACTAAGATAAGCGCTCTTCCAAAACAAAGTTAATTGGTAGAGTAGCTAAAAAACGCTCCAATTGTTTTTCCCAGTAGTACCACTCGTGAGTGCCAGCACTATGACTATAGGTCACTTCAAAACCAAGCTTTTTGAGGTTTTTCACAGCGAGGTTATTGGCTGAGTAGAGATAGTCTTGTTCACCACACCAAGCCCAAAGTTTGGTTTTTTTATCCGATTTCGCAGCGATACTTTCAAGCGAATGAGGGCTAGCTGTCCAATCTTTGATTTCTCCAAAAACTCCTCTCCAGTAGGCAAGAGAGCCCAAATCCTGACTTTCAGGAGAAAATTCTTGAAAGCTGAGTGCACCAGAAAAACTAGCTGCATGAGAAAAACGATTGGTTGCGAGAGCTAGTTTGAAGGAACCATAGCCACCCATAGAGAGACCTGCAATGAAGGTCTTTTCTCGCTTGCTGGTCATATTGGGGAAGAAACGTTTCATAACCTGAGGTAACTCTTCTGCTAGAGCAGTAAAGTAGTCAAAACCATACTGGGTATCTGTGTACCAGCCATTGCTAGTATTGGGCATGATAACAATGAGATTGGTGCCTCGCAACAAGCGCTCGACATTGGTTCGCTTGAGCCAGCTATTCTGATTTCCTGACATTCCATGCAAAAGATAAAGGACAGGAATATCTTTACAATCTGGTTCAGTTACCCGACTGGCATCTGGATAGAGCACAGTAACGCCCCACTCCATATCCAAAACTTCAGAGTAATACTCAATATTCATAACTGCCATGGTTGTCTCCTTTTACTATTCTATAAGAAAAAGCCGAATTTCGACTTTTTCTGTAGGTATGCTGCTTATTATTTGGCTTCCATCACGACTGGCAAGATTGCTGGGCGACGCTTGGTTTGATCAAAGAGGTACTTGGTCAGATTATCACGAACCTTACCTTTGAGATCTGCCCAGTCAAAATCATCACCTTGAAGATATTCTTCTACCGTTTGGTTAATCAATTCAGAACTTTCACGGAGAATATCACGGCTCTTCTTGAGATAAACAAATCCACGCGTATGGACGCGAGCCTTAGCCACAATTTTCTTCTCACGACGGTTGACAGTGATAGCCACGATAAAAATCCCATCCTCTGACAAGACTTTACGGTCACGAAGGACAACATTTCCAACATCTCCGATAGCATTTCCGTCAATCAAGACATCACCTGCAGAAACTGATCCAGCTGGGACAAAGTCTCCATGTTCATAGGACATGGTGGTTCCCTTTTTAGGAATGAAAATACGCTCTGGTAACATTCCAACCGCCATGGCAGCCTTGGCATGCGCATCTAACTCACGGTATTCCCCTTGGATAGGGAAGAGATACTTGGGTTGCAAGAGATTGATCATCAACTGCAGATCACGCGCATTCCCGTGTCCTGATACTCGCAAACTTTGGGTAATGAGTTTCACTACACCACCAGCTTGGTAGATCATATTTTCCACACGCGCCATGACAGCTTCTTTAGCGATAGATGGAGTCGTTACGATATAAACTAGGTCACCGTCCTTGATTTCTACATAGCGATGGCGACCGATGGACATCTTACGAAGGCCATTAATAGGCTCACCCATACGACCAGTCTCAAGGATAATCAACTCATGGTCTTCAAATCGAGACATTTCTTTGGGTTTGATCAAGAGACTTTCGTTGGCTAGAGACAATTTTTTGAGTCGAATCGCTGTTCGAACAATATTTTCAACATCAAATCCCGTCAAAACAACTCGACGACCTGTATCCGCAGCAGCATCAAAGACCTGCTGGATACGAGAGAGGTTGCTGGCAACTGCCGCAACGATGATACGACCTTCCCAGTCCGCAATGGTCTGGGTAATTTCATCCCCAACTTCACTCTCACCCGCTACCTGGATATTGCTGTCCGCATTCGCCGAGTCACTAAGAAGAGCTAAGACACCTTCGCGGCCAATCTCCGCCAAACGACCAAAATCCGTCGCATAGGATTTACTAGCCGTCTGGTCAAATTTGAAGTCACCTGTATAAACGATGCTACCTTCACTTGATTTCAAGACAACTCCCAAACTTTCTGGGATAGAGTGAGTTGTACGGAAGAAGGAAACCACAGTCCCTCCAAAATCAATCTCTGTATCCTCATCTATCACATGGAAGTCATTGAATTTCTTGACCGTATCAATTCCTTTGACAAAGAGCTTCGCCAACTCGATAGTCAACTCAGAGCCAAACACAGGTACCTTAGCCTCTGCCAAGAGATAAGGCAGAGCACCAATGGCATCCGCATGTCCGTGGGTCAAGAAAACCCCAGCGATACGATCGCTATTTTCAAAAAGGTAATCCATGTTTGGAATGACGACATCAACTCCAAGTTGTTCATTTTCAGGGTATTTAAGCCCTGCATCCAAAACAAAAATAGATCCATTGATCTCAGCAATGTACATATTTTTCCCGTTTTCACGCACACCACCTAGTGTTGTTAAACTGATATTACTCATTTTTCCTCCGAAACCTTAGTTTATCTTGATTATAGGGTGGATTTACCCTCTTATTCTAAAAGCTCTAAAACTTTCAGCCGAATCTTTTCCTACCATTATACCATTTTTTTGATGATTTTCAAAATGAAGATTTGTTTCCAAAAAAGAGCTGGTTGCCCAACTCTTTCCTATCTTTTAGTTTTTCTCCATCAAAAAGTCATAAATTTCTTGCACCGTACCCAGCGCCATGATTTCTTGATTTTTTACGGTTTGTTTGAGATCTTGATATATCTGACTTTCCCCGATCTCCCGCTTGGGTGCTTCTTTGTTCACCTTCATGACACCATCTTTGATCATCACAAAACCTAGCTCTTCAAATACTTGAATCATCTTGACCAGCAAGATTTGTTGGATATTGAGATAAGCCGCCAAATCCTTGAGTTTATAGCGAATATCAAACTCTGGGAACTGGTAAATCGTCTTGTATAATTTGGCAAACTGCTCTCTAGTTCCATAACCTGTCAGATAATAGGCCTTGTCAATGTCATTTTTGAAATAGACCGCAGAGAAATTTTGTTCCTTAAATATAGTCTTAAGCAGTGTAATATCCTCAGGAATGGTTTTCACAACCACAGCATCACTGGTCACTAATTCTGGTAATTCTCCAGCAAAGTCCAAGACTGGAACCCCTTCTGGCAAAACTACATTCTTCCCACGAATGTTAAAGAGTTGAACACCCTCCACACGCGCATCTACCATCATCAACTGGAGGGCAGTTTGACCATTCCATTGATTGACAGACAGGGTGACTGCCAATTCTAAGTTTTTTGTTTGAGCAAACTCTGTCGCCCATCTACCTTGTCCGAAGGCTACCACTTCAAAACTCGCCTCACCCTTGGAAATTTTTAGTTTGAGGTGGGCATTGCCTGCTCCCATGGTTCTAGCACTTTCGACCTGAAAATCCTTGATATAAAAGACAGGTTTCTGATTGTCCATTCCAAAAGGCGCCAAGCGCTCAAAGCTTTTAACCGTTTCTAAACTAAGAGTCTCCAAGTCTAGCTCTTCATCTAGATTTAACTTGTTCTTACCACTAGCATCTGCGCCTTTTTCACGGATATAGTCTTCCAAGACCTGAGATAAATCTGAAAGTTTCTCAACTTCCAGCGTCATTCCCGCTGCACCAGCATGGCCGCCAAAGGCGATAAAGAGGTCTCGATGGGGATCCAGTGCCTCAAAAATATCGACCGCTTCCACACTACGAGCGCTACCCTTGGCACGACCATCTTCTATATTAAGAACAATGACTGTCTGCCCTAGTTCTTCCAACAAGCGCCCAGCCACGATACCCAGAACTCCAGGATTCCAACCCTCCTTGGCCAAGACTTGGACCTTCTTCTCAGGATCCACCATGGTCTTTGCTTCTTCGTAGATAAATTGTACGATTTCCTTGCGCTCTTCATTTTTCTGATGAATCATGAGGGCAATCTCATGCGCTTCCTCGTCGTCAAAGCCAGTCAACAAATCAATGGCAGGGTTGGGATCATCCAAGCGGCCTAAGGCATTTAAACGAGGGGCAATCTGAAAGCCAACCGTTTCTTCTGTCACTTCATTGGCAGCAATCCCAGCCATATCCAGCATTTCTTGCAGACCGATGCGCTGAGTATGCCCCAGCATTTCCAGCCCATATTGAACCAAGATACGGTTCTCATCCGTCAAGCTCACCATATCGGCAATGGTACCGATAGCAACCAAATCAAGCAGTTCCACTTGCACTTCTTCTAAAAGGGCGCAAGCCAGCTTGAAAGCCACTCCGCAACCAGCCAAATATTTGAAAGGATAGTCCGCATCTGGATGCTCGGGATGAACAATCGCATAAGCATCTGGCAAGATTTCAGGCATGGAATGATGGTCAGTCACAATGACATCCACTCCCATAGACTGGGCCAATTCAATTGCCTCGTGACCTGCAACCCCATTATCCACTGTCACAATCAAGGAAATCCCCTCTTGCTCGATAAAGTATTTATAAACACTGGCATTGGGGCCATAGCCATCGGTAAAACGATTTGGCAAATAAACACGGCACTCAGCGCCAAGCTGTTCCAAACTTTCCTTAACAATCGAAGCTGAAGTCATACCATCCGCATCGTAGTCTCCATAGATGAGAATGTTTTCCCCTTCTTCAATGGCCTGACGAATCCGTTCCACTGCCTTATCCATATCATGGAGCAGATAGGGATCATGTAACTCCTCTAAAGAAGGTTCTAAAAACTTCTTTAGACTTTCTTCATCCTGAATCCCTCTTTCAAATAATAACCGAGCCACCTCAGGACCCAGCCCAGCCTTCTTGGCTATCTTTGTAAAATCCGCATCTTCAACCTGCGGGGCAAACTGCCATTCATAAGTAGGAGTTATCAAAAAAACATCCACTCTTTCTAAGAATTCTATCGTTTCATTATAACACGATTTAGGCATTTTCTCTATCCAGATTGCTTTTTTATAACATTTTAGTGAATTTTTTCAGATATGATTTGACAAGAACATTCTTTTGGTGTAGAATCATGTTATAAAATCTAACACAAAGGAGATCTCTCATGGCTTTAGTAGAATTTAAAAACGTCGAAAAATATTACGGAGACTACCACGCACTCCGCGACATCAATCTCCGTTTTGAAAAAGGGCAAGTTGTTGTCCTCCTAGGCCCTTCTGGTTCTGGGAAGTCCACTCTTATCCGCACCATCAATGGTTTGGAGGCTGTAGACAAAGGAAGTCTTCTAGTCAATGGACACCAAGTAGCAGGCGCTAGCCAGAAAGATTTGGTGCCTCTTCGTAAGGAAGTCGGCATGGTTTTCCAGCATTTTAACCTCTATCCACACAAAACAGTGTTAGAAAACGTGACACTAGCACCCATAAAAGTTCTAGGAATTGATAAAAAAGAAGCTGAAAAAACAGCCCAAAAATACCTGGAATTTGTAAACATGTGGGACAAGAAAGATTCTTATCCAGCCATGCTATCTGGTGGACAAAAACAGCGGATTGCCATCGCACGTGGTCTCGCTATGCATCCTGAGCTCCTCCTCTTTGATGAGCCAACATCTGCCCTTGACCCTGAGACTATCGGAGACGTTCTAGCTGTTATGCAAAAACTGGTACATGACGGGATGAACATGATCATCGTTACCCACGAAATGGGCTTTGCCCGTGAAGTTGCTGACCATATCATCTTTATGGCCGACGGAGAAGTTTTGGTGGATACGACAGATGTCGATGACTTTTTCGACAATCCAAGCGAACCTCGTGCCCAGCAATTCCTCAGCAAAATTATCAACCACGAAAGTGATAAAGTCAAATAAGGAGTCACCTATGAAAAAGAAATTCTTTTTATCCGCATTATTGATCAGCCTTTTCAGCCTTGCTGCTGCCAAACCAGTCCAGGCTGACACCAGTGTCGCAGATATTCAAAAGAGAGGCGAGCTAGTTGTCGGTGTGAAACAAGACGTTCCCAATTTTGGCTACAAGGATCCCAAGACAGGGACTTATTCTGGTATCGAAACCGACTTAGCCAAGATGATTGCAGATGAGCTCAAGGTCAAGGTTCGCTACGTTCCTGTTACCGCTCAAACCCGTGGCCCACTTCTTGACAATGAACAGGTCGATTTGGATATCGCGACCTTTACCATCACAGAAGAACGCAAAAAACTCTACAACTTCACCAGTCCCTACTATACGGACGCTTCTGGCTTCTTGGTCAATAAATCTGCCAATATCAAAAGCATTGAAGACCTAAATGGCAAAACCATCGGAGTTGCTCAAGGTTCCATCACCCAGCGCCTGATTACTGAACTAGGTAAAAAGAAAGGTCTAACCTTTAAATTCGTCGAACTTGGTTCTTATCCAGAGTTGATTACTTCGCTTCATGCCCATCGTATTGACGCATTCTCTGTTGACCGCTCTATCCTATCTGGCTACACTAGTAAACGAACAGAACTGCTAGATGATAGTTTTAAGCCATCTGACTATGGTATTGTTACCAAGAAATCAAATACTGAGCTCAACGACTATCTTGATAACTTGGTTACAAAATGGAGCAAGGACGGTAGTTTGCAGAAACTTTATGACCGTTACAAGCTCAAACCATCTAGCCATACTGCAGATTAAGGAGGACACCCCATGACAGATTTATCATCTTGGACAGCCTATTTTCAGGATTTTGGGCAATTTTTCAATGGTTTCCTCTTCACCCTTGCCCTAGCGATTGGTTCCTTTATCCTCGCTATGGTTTTGGGCATCTTCTTTGGAGTCCTATCAACTAGCAAACATCAAATTTTAAGAATTTTGGCTCGTATCTTTGTCGAATTTTACCAAAACACCCCCCTATTGATGCAGTTTGTCATCGTCTTTTATGGTTTGCCTCTTATCAGTGACCATACCATCATGATTCCGATTTATTGGACAGCTGTTCTCTGCGTGGGACTCTATCACGGTGCTTATATCGCTGAGGTGATTCGTTCAGGGATTCAGTCTATTCCTAGCGGTCAGATGGAGGCCGCCTTGTCACAAGGTTTCACCTATATCAGTGCCATGCGCTTGATTATCTTGCCTCAGGCCTTCCGTATCATTCTCCCTCCATTGACCAACCAAATCGTTAACCTCATCAAGAATACCTCTACAGTTGCCATCATCTCTGGAGTAGACTTGATGTTTGTGACCAAATCTTGGTCGGCTCTCAACGGAAACTATATTCCAGCCTTTTTAGGTGCTGCCCTTCTCTACTTTGCCCTATGCTTCCCTGTTGCCCAGTTTGGTCGCAAGATGGAGCAAGCCAACAAAAAAGCCTATTCACTTTAGGAGGTTACTATGGAATCTATTTTAGAAGTTTTGACCCCAGATAACCTAGTCTTTATCTTTAAAGGATTTGGCTTGACCCTCTATATTTCTCTGATTGCCATTGTCCTTTCTACCCTTATAGGGACAGTGCTAGCCGTCATGAGAAATGGGAAAAATCCTGTCTTATGGATCATCTCCAGCATTTATATCGAGTTTGTACGTAACGTTCCCAACCTTCTCTGGATTTTCACCATCTTTTTGGTGTTTAAGATGAAGTCTACACCAGCAGGTATTACTGCCTTTACCCTTTTTACCTCAGCAGCCCTGGCTGAGATTATCCGAGGTGGTCTCAATGCCGTGGACAAGGGCCAGTACGAAGCAGGAATGTCGCAAGGATTCACTTCAGCTCAAATCCTCTACTACATCATTCTCCCACAAGCAATCCGCAAAATGCTACCCGCTATTATTTCTCAGTTTGTAACCGTGATTAAGGATACCAGCCTCCTCTACTCTGTTATCGCCCTGCAAGAACTCTTTGGCGCTAGCCAAATCTTAATGGGACGTTATTTCGAACCAGAGCAGGTCTTCAGTCTTTATATCTTGATTGCTCTGATCTATTTCAGCTTTAACCTAGCAATTTCAAGTCTGTCTCGCATGCTAGCCAAACGTTGGAAGCAAGCCGCAGAATAAAAATAAATGTGAACCAACAACAGGGGTTCACATTTTTTTGCTATAAATGAAAAGAGCAACCCAACACTATGCAAGCGTTTTACTTTTTGGTAAAATGACTTTAAACCATAAAGCTAGGAGAAAAATAATGATCCAAGAACTTTACAAAGAATTCTCTCAACTGGAACAAGTAGAAGCCATCGCTCTAGGTGGTTCACGTGCAGGACAAGACTATGATCAAACTTCTGATTATGATGTCTACATCTATCTCAACTCTCCCATTGATGAGGCAATTCGACAAAATATTTTGAGTAAATACTGCTCCTATATGGAAATTGGAAACCAGTTTTGGGAATTAGAGGACGACTGTGTACTAAACAACGGTATCCAAATCGAGTTGATTTATCGTTCGCTGGAGTCGTTTGAACAAGAATTGAACTCAACCGTTTTTCAACACAAAGCTCAAAATGCTTATACAACTTGCATGTGGCATAATCTACTCCACAGCAAGATTCTATACGATCCGAATGGAAACTATGCTTCGCTCCAAAGAGCCTACCAGATTCCCTATCCACAGGAACTCAAAAAGCACATCATTGAAAGGCAACTCCTTTTGCTAGAACAAGCCATGCCTGCCTTCTCTGTCCAAATAGAAAAAGCTATCAAACGTCAAGATCTTCTCAGTATGAATCATCGTTCAAGTGAATTTTTTGCTTCCTACTTTGACTTGCTATTTGCGCTCAATGAGCAAACCCATCCTGGTGAAAAACGGATGCTGGAGTACGCAAAGGCCAATTGTACTCTCCTCCCTAAGCAATTTGAAGAAACTATTCGCGACTATTTCCTACTACTCTACCAACCGCAACAAGGAAAGCAAGCAGTCGTAACCTTGCAAACTATCCTGAAGGAACTAAAAGCCATTTTGCCATAAGCAAAATTGAATAATAATGACTACATGAATTTTACAAAAAATCTCCTAACGGAGATTTTTTTCATATATTACCATAAAATACCCCTATAAGAGAAAATCAAAGCTAAAATCAATAAAATATAGAAGGCGATAAAAGTCCATTTTATCTTCACACATAGGGCAATATATTCTCTGATAAAGGCCGATGGGATATAGTAGGCGGCTGTACGGCAACCAAGACCATCTCCCTTCATCCCAATACGGCGAGCATAGGTACTGGTACGAAAAACATGGTAATCATTGGTCACAAAGAGAAAACGTGGACTGGTCACCAGCCTCTCTCCCATTTCTTTTGAGAAGAGAAGATTCTCATAGGTTGTCGTTGAGTCTTCCTCTAGGAGAATTGCTTCTCTCGGAACATCCGTCTCTTCCAGCAAATAATTACAAATTGCCTGAGCTTCGGAAATCTTCTCATCCCCACCTCGACCACCACTTGCGATGATTTTAACATTGGGATTGAGAGACTGGTGATAAGCTTCTACTGCCTTATCAATGCGACTCTTCAGTAAGGGAGTCACTTTTTCTCCATTCAACAAACCTGCTCCGTGAATGATAATAAAATCATAATATTTTTTCTTAGGAATAAAAAGATACAGGATAGAATAAAGCAGAAATCCTGCAAAGGCAAAACCAAAAATCAAATACGAATAAATCAAAAAGAAAAAGATAATATTCACTAGATGATTGGTGTAAAACAAGCCCTTGGTATCGCTCACTCGAATCGCCATGATCACAAAAAAGAATAGAATCACGCAGCCTAATCCTAGAGACAAATAGTTTGCCTTGGATTTTCCTTCTTTTTTCAATAACACAAATCCATTATAAATAAGGAAAAAACCACTTAGAAAAACTAAAAGAGGCAGCAGAAGAAAAATCCCTGCAAAGAAAACCATGTGCACTTCTTTCTGCCCAGCTTCGTAAAAAAGATTGGCAATAGACAGGTAAGAAAAGAGCAGAGACAAAAGCAAGAGAGCTGGATTCCAGAGACTGCGATTGTCCCTTAAAAACGAAACGAGAAAAAGTAGGACAAAAAATCCTGTGATAAAGTACATAGTCTCCTCCTTTGATGACTACATTGTACCATAATTGTGGCAATAGAAAAAGAGGAGTCTAGCCCTCTTATTTTACTATTCTTGCTTCTGCATCAGCCACAACCTGAGCCAGACTTGTCTGACGGAGTTGGTTTTCCATCGCTAGTTGGATATCCAGCAATTTTTGATCCAAGACTTCATGAATATTTGCTCCTACTGGACAGTTAGGGTTGGGATTATCATGGAAACTAAAGAGTTTACCAGATTTTCCTAAACATTCAACAGCCTGATAAACATCAAAAAGGCTGATATCTTGGAGGTCTTTGATAATCTCGGTACCGCCCGTCCCACGCGCAACTGATATCAGCTCAGCTTTTTTGAGTTGGGACAAGATTTTGCGAATAATGACTGGATTGACTCCAACACTGGCTGCGAGAAAATCACTGGTCACTTTGCTCTCTTGACTCTTAATGGCAATAATGATTAACATATGAGTCGCAATCGTAAATCGGCTTGAAATTTGCATCTTTTTCTCCTTTCACATCCTATCTGATACTCATTATACCCTTTTGTGTTGTAATGTCAATTATTACCACCATCTAGCCATGCATTCAACTCGGCATCATGCCCCTGTTCTTGGGCAATTTCATACAGAAGTTCCTGGTTATGAGTATGGTGAATCCCATTTACCAAACTTTCATAGTAGACCTGGAAATAGGGGAGCTTCAAATCCTTAGCCAACTGCAATTCGGCTTCTACATCATAATCCACTCGACGAAAATCAACATCAGACAAACCTGCCTCATCAAACTCTAAAATCATATATTGAGCCCGCAGGTCCTTACGCAACTGCGCATCTAAAAAGAAGGGTTGCCCAATGGATCCTGGATTGAGAATCAACTGTCCATCACTTCCGTAACGAAGCAATTGCTGGTGAATATGCCCATATACCGCGATAGAGGCATGCGGTTCCGTCACCAATCTATCAAAATCTTCTTGTTTTCCCGTATGAATCAACTCTCTACCCCAGTTTTTATCAGGGAGATGGTGAGTGATTCCTATCGTCAAATCACCAAACTGACGATGAACTTGCATAGGTTGATTGTTGAGGTCTTCGATTTCTTCAGGGCTAATCTCTTCTAAGATATACTGGCATTGGCGTAGGAGATAGCGATGACTCGCTTTTGTTGGATCTAGCTTGCGATGCAAACCACGCCAGAGACTATTCTCCCAATTTCCCAGCACTCTTGCAGTGATGGGCAAGCTAGCTAAGAGATCCAATATCCTTCTACGTCCTGTTCCAGGCATGAGAATATCTCCCAAAAGCCAATACTCTTCTACCTCTGCCACTCTTGCATCAGCCAGTACGGCTTCCAGAGCTGTCATATTTCCATGTATATCTGAAAGAACTGCTATTTTAGTCATTCTTTCTCCTCTTTTCCTCTTACTTCTTCTGTTAGTATTATAGCAGAAAACACTGCAAAAAATCACTATCACTACTTACCTGATCAACTTGTAAGAGCTTCCAAATCGTGCTATAATATAGGTAGAGAGCTCCCCTTCATTTAGGATTATGTGGTATTCAACCTCTCTCAATTTTTGCAGATTGGAGGACTATTGCCATGCGGAACTACCTTAAGTATATCCCATACTACCTTGTCATATTCTTCTTTTACTGGCCTCTCTATGAGTTGCTGTTACTGCTGATTTCTGACCCTTATACGCTGAAAGGACTTTACATTTATAACATCATCCTCTTTTCACCTTTGGCAACCTTCATCGTGTCCCTTCTTTATAGCTACCGTTTCCAATTTTCACTGTGGTGGCTACTCAGTATTGCTCTTCTCTATTGCTTTACCATCATCACTTTCAATGAATTCATTCTCGTTTATTTCCTAGCTTATGAACTCTTTGCCCTACTTGGTATGGCTTCAGGTTCAGGTATTAAATATATGCTCCAGCAAGGAAAAAATAAAAAACTTTCACAAAATCCTTGAAAATTCTCGCAATCATGCTATAATAATGCATAGAGACAAGTCACTTAGTCCCTTTCTACTAGAGAGTGCGTGGTTGCTGGAAACGCATAGAGAGTCTAAATTGATACTACTCTACTGACTTTTATGAAAACATAAAACGGTGGCCACGTTAAAGCCAATCAGAGGTGTCCCTCTTTTTTGAGGAACATAAATGAAGGTGGAACCACGTTGCGACGTCCTTTCGAGGATGTCGCTTTTTGTTTTGTCAGAAGGAGGAAGAACGATGCTTTATATGATTGGCGGATCGCCTTGTAGTGGAAAGTCAACAATTGCCTCACTTCTTGCTAGACAGTATCAACTACTTCATATCAAACTGGATGATTTGGTAGAAGAGATGATGAGTCAAGCAAGTGCAGACTCACAGCCGATTTGCCTTCTGAGACAGGACAGAAGTCCAGAACAAATCTGGATGAGAAATCCAGAAGAGATGGCAGACGAAGAATGGCGCTTTTATGAAGAGATTTTCCCTTATGTGAAATCTTACTTGATAAAAAATCAAGATAGGCCTCTCTTGGTGGAGGGGGCAGGACTTTTGCCTCACTTGGTAAAGGAGCTTGAATGCCCAGCATCTTCCTATCTATGCTTGACTCCGACAGCTGATTTTCAGAAAAAGCATTATAGACAGAGAGAATGGGTTCCTTATGTTTTAGAAGGAACAACCAATCCTGAGAAAGCTTTTGAAAACTGGATGCAACGAGACATTCTTTTTGCTCAAATGGTGCGTAAGGAAGCGATGAAATTAGGTTATTCTAGTCTCGTAACAGATGGTAGTCAATCAGAGAATCAGACTGCGGAAGAAGTTGCTCGGCTCTTAAAATTGTCCAACAAAAAAAGAATAAATATTTAAGGAGAAAACCATGATTAAGATTACTTTCCCAGATGGCGCTGTTCGTGAATTCGAATCTGGCGTTACAACTTTTGAAATTGCCCAATCTATCAGCAATTCCCTAGCTAAAAAAGCTCTCGCTGGTAAATTCAACGGCAAACTCATCGACACTACTCGTGCTATCACTGAAGATGGAAGCATCGAAATCGTGACACCTGATCACGAAGACGCTCTGCCAATCTTGCGTCACTCAGCTGCTCACTTGTTCGCCCAAGCAGCTCGTCGCCTCTTCCCAGACATTCACTTGGGAGTTGGTCCAGCTATCGAAGATGGCTTCTACTACGATACTGACAATACTGCTGGTCAAATCTCCAACGAAGACCTTCCTCGTATCGAAGAAGAAATGCAAAAAATCGTTAAAGAAAACTTCCCATCTATTCGTGAGGAGGTGACAAAAGACGAGGCACGTGAAATCTTCAAGAATGACCCTTATAAGTTGGAGTTGATTGAAGAACACTCTGAAGATGAGGGCGGTTTGACCATCTACCGTCAGGGGGAATACGTGGACCTCTGCCGTGGCCCGCACGTCCCTTCAACAGGCCGTATCCAAATCTTCCACCTTCTCCATGTAGCAGGTGCTTACTGGCGTGGAAATAGCGACAACGCGATGATGCAACGTATCTACGGTACAGCTTGGTTTGACAAGAAAGACTTGAAGAACTACCTTCAAATGCGTGAAGAAGCCAAAGAACGTGACCACCGTAAACTTGGTAAAGAGCTTGACCTCTTCATGATTTCACAAGAGGTTGGTCAAGGTTTGCCATTCTGGTTGCCAAATGGTGCGACTATCCGTCGTGAATTGGAACGCTACATTGTCGACAAGGAGTTGGCTTCTGGCTACCAACACGTTTACACTCCACCGCTTGCTTCAGTAGAACTCTACAAGACTTCTGGTCACTGGGATCATTACCAAGAAGACATGTTCCCTACAATGGATATGGGTGACGGGGAAGAATTCGTTCTTCGTCCAATGAACTGCCCACACCACATCCAAGTCTACAAACACCATGTTCACTCTTACCGTGAATTGCCAATCCGTATCGCCGAAATCGGTATGATGCACCGCTACGAAAAATCTGGTGCCCTCACTGGTCTTCAACGTGTGCGTGAAATGTCTCTCAACGACGGTCACCTCTTTGTAACTCCTGAACAAATCCAAGAAGAATTCCAACGTGCCCTTCAGTTGATTATCGACGTTTACGAAGACTTTAACTTGACTGAATATCGCTTCCGCCTCTCTCTTCGCGACCCTCAAGATACTCATAAGTACTTTGACAACGATGAGATGTGGGAAAATGCTCAAACTATGCTTCGTGCAGCCCTTGATGAAATGGGTGTTGACTATTTTGAAGCCGAAGGTGAAGCTGCCTTCTATGGTCCGAAACTCGATATCCAAGTGAAAACTGCCCTAGGAAAAGAAGAAACACTTTCTACTATCCAGCTTGACTTCTTGCTTCCAGAACGTTTCGACCTCAAATACATCGGAGCTGATGGTGAAGAGCACCGTCCAGTTATGATCCACCGTGGGGTTATCTCAACCATGGAACGCTTTACAGCTATCTTGATTGAGAACTACAAGGGTGCCTTCCCAACATGGCTTGCACCACATCAAGTAACCCTCATCCCCGTTTCTAACGAAAAACACGTGGACTACGCATGGGAAGTGGCTAAGAAACTTCGTGACCGCGGTGTTCGTGCTGATGTGGACGAACGCAATGAAAAAATGCAGTTCAAGATTCGTGCTTCTCAAACCAGCAAGATTCCTTACCAATTGATCGTTGGAGACAAGGAAATGGAGGACGGAACCGTCAATGTTCGTCGCTACGGCCAAAAAGAAACACAAACTGTCTCAGTTGATGACTTTGTTCAAGCTATCCTAGCTGATATCGCCAACAAATCACGCGTTGAGAAATAAAACGATCACAGTCTGAGAAACATTTTTCAGTAAGAAAAAGCAACAATTGAAATAGTTGTTGCTTTTTTATATTTTATTTAACCTGAGCTAGTAGTGATTGGTTAAACCACCACACAAGATTTGCTTTCATGAGTTAGATAAGTTGACTATCCTCAATCCTTGTCTGCTTCATTTTCTTTTACGATATCTTTTTGTGAATCCTTTTCAGAGAGTTTTTGATCGATATACTTGTCAATGGTTTCATAAAATTCCTTGGTCATCTCACTATCTAATTTTGTCGAATTATGGACTTGATTGACTTTTAATTGAACAGATTGAATACCGTAAGAGGCTTGTTTTTGATGGAGCGTTTCTAATTCTTCGTCTGAAATCGGATCTCCAACAACCGTTAAGACCAATTCATTGTTCCTTGACTTGTAGACTTGATTAATGACCGTGTGATTGGCGAACTCTTTTGCTACAAACTGTTTGATTCCTTCTTTTCGCGCTTGATCTATCGTCAGAGTGACTGCTGAATAACTGGCTGGAAGAACCAATAATACAATCAAGGATATCAAGCCAATTTTCATTTTAATGTTTAGCTCTTTAAATGAACTTAAGGGAGATTTTCTCATCAAAATTCTTGTTCCAACAATGTTGGCTAGCATGATAAAGACACAGTTGATCAAGAAAAGATAGAGAGCCCCAAATAAAAATCGTACATTTCCATTAGCTAAACCATAGCCTGCAGTACAGATAGGTGGCATCAGAGCTGTTGCAATGGCTACTCCTGGCACGATATTGTTTGATTCTTTTTTCCTTGACCCAATTACGCCTGCTATCCCACCAGCAATAGCAATGAGAACATCCCAAATGGTTGGAGAGGTTCGTGCAATCAGTTCGCTGCTTGCATAAGATAAGGGAGAAATCCAGAAATACAGAGTCGATACAAGCAAACTGACCAATACTTGAGTAAATAAAACCTCTAGAGATTGCTTGATTAAACGCGTATCAAAAATAGCTAAACCAAACCCCAGTCCAACAATCGATGTCATAAGAGGGGAAATCAGCATGGCTCCAATAATGACAGCTGTTGAATTCATATTTAAACCTATAGAGGCAATAAAAATCGCACACATCAAAATCACTGTATCTCTTAATCGAACATGAAGATCATCATATAATTTCTCACGGTATTCACGTGTTGAATAGTTTCCGGTCATTGGTTACTCCTTTTATTTCATATAATCTTGTTTCTGCTTGGATGATGGCAGAGAGACTTCTGTTCAATCTTACATATTTTTAATTCTCACCTGTTATTTTTTTGAAAATTATCCTTTAAGCATCCGTCAGTCTATCCTTAACATTATATCAAAAATTTTACAGTCTTTCTCTGGAAAAATATATCAATTTAAAAGATAGAGAAAGGAAGAAAATTTTGTTTCCTTATCCTAAAAAGAAAAAACGGTATCTCCTCTGAAAGAAGATGCCGTTTTAATCTTTAAACATGATTGGTGTGTTCGACAATCCATTGCTTCATTTTTATTTTCAACCAGAAGCCATAGACCCCAAATGTGATGATGCTTAGAAGAAACCACTTGATCCAGTTACCGAACAGTTGTGCTCCAGTCCCGTCAAAGTATAGACGTTGACCATCCACTACCGTATGTTTGGTTTTCAATTTTGCATCATGCAAACCGCCCAAGGTGTTGCGATCCCCAAGGTATGCCCGAAAATTATGGCTACTAAGATAGAGTATCCAATATAATCTAGGATTCCTCCGTCAAAATAACTTTCTTTCATTTTTGCATCTTTTATTTTTTGACTATATTCTAGTCGTTTCCTAGTGTAACATTTTTTACATCTGGACAATCTTACGGTAACTTCTAGACGTTATCATGAAAATAGAGATATCGACTAAAACAAAAATTCCACAGATGGATAAGGTTATCATCAACTATGCTCACTCAATTATCAGATTCATATTGGAAAATTTAATGCGTACGGTCGTTCCTTTTCCGACCTCAGACTCGATACGAATCTGGTGACCCAGTTCTTCAGAAATTTTCTTAGATAGGTAAAGTCCAAGTCCAGATGACTGCTGGGTTAGGCGACCATTATATCCTGAAAAGCCACGTTCAAAGACTCGGAGCACATCACTGTTTTTAATCCCGATTCCCGTATCCTTGATACAAAGCTCATGGCCTTCCATATAAATCTCCAAACCGCCTTCCCTGGTGTACTTGAGGCTGTTTGAGAGGATTTGTTCAATGACGACCAACAGCCACTTCTTATCGGTCACGATAGTTTTATCAAGGTCATGCAGATTGACCGTCAGTCCTTTTTGGATAAAGAAAAGAGCATACTTGCGAACTACTTCCTTCACCAGTTTCTCCACTTGAATCTTTTCAAATAGCAAGTCATCATGGAAGCTCTCCAAACGTAAGTACTGCAAAACCAGATTGGTATAGGAGTCAATCTTAAAGATTTCCTGTTCCAATTGCTGCTTAACCTCACGATCAGAGACTTCTGCTACTAAGAGACGGCTCGCCGCAATGGGCGTCTTGATCTGGTGAACCCATAAGGTATAGTAATCAAGCAAATCCGTCAGCTTGCTTTGGGCTTCCGACTTCTTTTGATACAATTCAGATTCACGCTCTTCGAGTTTTTCTGCCAGCGCACATTCCAGAGGAGACTTGGGGTCTCTCTCAGCATAGAGCACTTCCTGCCGGTAAACCTGTGCTTCTGCCAAAATATCCCAAGCCAAAAACAAAATAGTAAAAAAACTACTGAGTAGAAAGAAATAAAGAAAATAGGTCCATAGACTAGCAAATAAAAACTGAAAGAGAAGGACGAGAAAGCCTATTGAAAAAATATAGAAAAGGGTGCGACTGCGAGAACGCAGATAGGCTAGAAAAAATAGTTTCCAATCAAGCATGTTTCAGTCCGTATCCTATCCCTTTCTTGGTTTCGATAAAGCCTACTAAGCCTTGCTCCTCCAACTTTTTACGCAAACGAGCAACATTGACAGACAAGGTATTATCATCGATGAAAAAATCACTATTCCAGAGTTCTCGCATCAGGTCATCACGCGCCACGATATTGCCAGCATGTTCAAACAAGACCCGCAAAATTTGAAATTCATTCTTGGTCAAACTCAGAACTTCCCCCTGATAGTGCAAGTCCATAGATTTGGTATTGAGGATCACACCCGCATACTCCAGCAGACTTTCATCTCGGCCAAACTCATAAGAACGGCGCAACAAGCCCTGAACCTTTGCAAGAAGCACCTGCTGGTCAAAAGGCTTGGTCACAAAGTTATCCGCTCCCATATTGATCGCCATGACAATATCCATCGCCTGGTCTCTCGAAGACAGAAACATGATAGGTACCTGAGAAATCTTACGAATCTCCTGACACCAGTGGTAACCATTGAAAAGCGGCAGGCCAATATCCATGAGGACCAAATGAGGTTCCGACTGAACAAAAAGAGCCAAAACTTCCATAAAATCTTCTACCAAAACGACCTCAAACCCCCACTCAGAGAGCAGTTTCCCCACTTGTTGTCGAATAACTTGGTCATCTTCTACTAGTAAAATCTTGTGCATGCGCTCCTCCTTTGTTATTTCTCAAAATATCAAAACCCTTCATATCAGATCTACGGATCAGTGTCTCATACTGTTTAGCAGCCTATTCCCCACAAATCCAGATCAGTAAACAGATGCTATATAGAGAACATTCCCACTGATATCATACCTTATTTTTAGGTATAGTTCCAGCCTTATCCTATATTTTCCTTTTTGTGTTCATTTAGTTAGCGTTTCTTTCACTTATTTAATAGATCTAGCCTTCTTATTGACAAGCTAGCCATGATTTGTTAGAATGTGAATGAATAAATCGATTTATTCATTCATTAAATAAAGGAGGTTAAATCAGATTGGACAAAAAACAAGCTTTAAAGACAGCGGCCTATGAAGTTTTTTCGAAAAAAGGTTACAAGGCGACAGGAATTTCAGAAATTGCTAGGCAAGCTGGGGTGGCAGTTGGCTCTTTTTATAACTATTACGAAAGTAAAGAAGCCATTTTTCTAGACATCTATATAGATGAAAACAACCGTGTTCGCCAAGCTATGATCGAAGAACTAGATTGGGAAATTGACATGACCGACCTCATTGGTCAACTCTTTGCTCAGTCCAGAACTCTCGTTTCTTCCAATAAGATCCTTGCAGAATGGTACAATCCTGCCATAGCAGATGAGTTACACAGCTACTATTCCTCGGAGGAAGGCAAAGTCGCAAATCCATTTCATCAGTTTCTAGTTAAAACTTTTACAAATCGTATGCAAGGTGAAGGGTATTCGCCAGAAAAGATTCAAGATATTTTACAGGTTTATAATCTGTTTTACTACATGGATATGCATATCACGGAAAAAGATTTTCCAGATATTGGCAAAACTGTTGAAATACTTGCAACCAACTTCATTAAAGGAGTTCTAAAATAAAGAATGGATTTCTTTATTTTTTGAAAAGATATGAATGAATTATTTTATAGTTCATTCATAAAATTAAGAACAGGAGTCATAAAAAATGAAAAGAGGTAAAAAAATGTTTATTATCATTCTATCAACACTTGGAGCGCTATGTTTTATAACTTGGGGTGCCATCGCTTATCTTGGACGAAGCCAGACATTATCGATAAAATCCATCGAAAATCCCAGCGGAGATCTATATTTAATTCATATCACAAAACCGAGTCATCAAATCTGGAAAGCTGGGGCTTATGCTAAGTTTACACTCCCTGATACCTCGTCTACTGCTAGTAAATATGAAGCTAAGGGAGAGCAAACCAGTCGATGGCTAACCATTGCCTCCACACCTGATGAAGATGAAATTCTCATTTTGACTCATAATAGTGGTAGCAACTTTAAGAACACCTTGACACATTTACCGGCTGGCAGTGAGATTGAGATGAGTTGGCTGGATTCCTCTTTGACTATTAAAGATACGAATAAGCCACTAGTTTGCTTTGCATCTGATGTTGGTATTTCTGCTCTACGCCCCCTTATCAAAGAATGTGCTGGTAAATGCCCGATTGTACTCAATCATTTTGACAAAGGAGTGACTATTTTTGATAAAGAAATGAAGGAACTAGCTCAGAAAACATCGAATTTTACTTATAAAACTAGCAATGAACTTTCTCAAAGTCAAGTATTTTTAAAACGTGCTATTGATGAATACGGCAATCAAGCCAGCTATCTCATCACAGGTCAGCCTGATGATGTAAATGAGATGAAGAATTTTTTAAAGGAAAATGGGATTGATAGCAAAAATATACAAGTAAGCTCGTTTAGAGGTTTGAAATAGGAGCAGCCTGTCTTCTATATATCTGAATCAATCCCTGCTAGGTCATCCAAACAAGCCTACTAGCTAATTCTAGGTAAATGTGATAGGATAAACATAGAGAAAGGAGCTTTTATGGCCAATATTTTTGACTACTTGAATGATGTAGCATACGATTCCTTTTATGACCTCCCCGTGAACGAGTTAGATGTTCTTGCCTTGACCGAATTAACCTACCTTACTTTTGATGGTGTAGTCACCCAAGAACCCCAGCGCCTCATAGATCTTGCACCTCAAATCCCTAGAGAAACGACGATGTTGACTAGCAAAAACCGCCTCCAGTTATTGGATCAACTCGCTCAACACAAACGTTTTAAAAATTGCAAGCTCTCAGATTTTATCAATGATATTGACCCTGAATTGCAAAAACAGTTTGCAGCCATGACTTATCGTATCAGTCTCGATACCTATGTGCTTGTTTTTCGTGGGACGGATGATAGTATCATTGGTTGGAAAGAAGATTTCCATATGACCTATATGACGGAAATCCCAGCTCAAAAACACGCCCTTCAGTATTTACAGGACTTTTTTGCTCAACATCCTAACCAAAAAGTTATTCTGGCAGGACACTCAAAAGGGGGCAATCTAGCCGTCTATGCTGCCAGTCAACTCGATCCACTCTTACAAAAAAACATTGTCGCTGTCTATACTTTTGATGCGCCTGGACTTCACAAGGAACTAACCGAAACAGCTGGATATCAAAACATGATGGAAGGAACGAAAGTATTTGTCCCACAAGGGTCTATCATCGGGATGATGCTAGAAATTCCGGATAAAAAAATCGTCGTTCACAGCACCGCCTTAGGTGGCCTTGCTCAGCACGACACCTTTAGTTGGCAGGTTGAAGACAAACACTTTGTCCAACTGGACGAGACCAATAGTGACAGCCAGCAAGTCGATACAACCTTCAAGGAATGGGTTGAGACGGTCCCTGATACTGAACTGCAGCTCTACTTTGACCTCTTTTTTGGAATCATTCTCGATGCAGGCATCTCCTCTATCAACGATCTTTCTTCCTTCAAGGTCATTGAACACATTCACCATCTCTTTATCCAAGCTCAATCCCTCACTCCTGATGAAAGAGAAATCATGGGACGACTAACCCAACTCTTGATCGACACCCGCTACCAAGCTTGGAAAAATCGTTAAGGTAGAAAAAGACCTTCTAATACCCTAAGACTTCTCTTCTGTGTTATACTGATATCAGTACATTCTTTGAGAGAGGAAATCCTATGAAAATCCATAAAACCGTCAATCCTGTTGCCTATGAAAACACCTACTACATAGAGGGAGACCATCACCTGATTGTGGTTGATCCTGGTAGCCATTGGGAAGCCATTCGCAAGACCATCGAAAAAATCAACAAACCCGTCTGCGCGATTCTCCTGACCCACACCCACTACGACCATATTATGAGTCTGGACTTGGTGCGTGAGACTTTTGGAAATCCCACAGTTTATGTAGCAGAGAGTGAAGCATCTTGGCTTTATACACCTGTAGATAATCTCTCTGGTCTCCCTCGACATGATGACATGGAAGATGTGGTCTCAAAACCTGCTGAGCACACCTTTGTTTTTCATGAAGAATACCAGCTTGAAGAATTCCGTTTTACTGCCCTACCAACCCCAGGCCACTCTATCGGTGGTGTTTCCCTAGTCTTTCCTGATGCCCATCTAGTCTTGACTGGAGATGCTCTTTTCCGCGAAACCATCGGACGGACCGACCTCCCTACTGGTAGTATGGAACAACTCCTCCATAGCATTCAGACTCAACTCTTCACTCTTCCTAACTACGACGTCTACCCCGGCCATGGTCCAGCTACGACTATCGCTCACGAAAAGACTTTTAATCCCTTTTTCTAGTAAGCAAAAAAACCAAGGATGCTATCCTTGGTTTTTGTCTTACCAAATAATCACACGGTCCTCTGGTGAACGCCACATACCGTCACCTTCTTTGACATCATAAGTTGTAAAGAAGTCATCGAAGTTTGGTACTTGAACATTGACACGGAGCTTAGCTGGCGCGTGGACATCGACACTGGCCATGAGTTTCATCAGCTCCGGACGGCCTTTCATACGCCAGATACGAGCAAAGTTGTGGAAGAATTCTTCAGCAGAGAAGTCTGGTTCTCTCTTGGCAGCTTCAAGGGCTGCAGCAATTCCTCCCAAGTCGGCAACGTTTTCTGATACGGTTAGTTTTCCGTTGATCCTTGCGCCGTAAGATTCTTGGCCATCAAATTGGTCGATAACTTTCTGCGTTTTTTCTTTAAAGGCGGCATAGTCACTCTCTGTCCACCAATTCTTGAGACTACCATTTTCATCAAAGGAAGCACCATTTGTGTCAAAGGCATGAGAAATCTCATGGGCAATAACAGCACCAATACCACCGTAGTTAGCCGAAGACGACTGATGCAAATCATAGAATGGAGCCTGTAAAATAGCCGCTGGGAAGACAATCAAGTTTTTCTGAGGATTGTAGTAGGCATTAACCATGTGAGCTGGCATTCCCCACTCCTTGTAGTCAACTGGTTGGTTCCACTTGCTCCAGCTGTGCTTGATTTCCACACGCGCAAAGGCTAGGGCATTCTCAAAGAGACTGGCAGTTTCGTCCACTACCTTGTCCTTGTAGCGCTCCGGCAATTCCTCTGGATAACCGATATAAGGCTTGATGACATTGAGTTTGACAATGGCCTTATCTCGTGTTTCAGGCGTGAGCCAGTCGTTCTTGGCCAAGCGTTCCTTATAAACGTCAATCATAGTCGCTACTTTTTTCTCTACGTCTGCCTTAGCTTCTGGGGAGAATTTTTCATGCGCATACCAGAGACCCAGAGCCTGCTTAAAAGGACCTTGGGCCAAGTGATAAGCCGCCTTGACCTTGCCCTGAGCTTCTGGAACACCTGAAAGGGCACGACCATAGGCACCTGACAGGACACGAATCTCATCTGTGAGGTAGCTTGTTGAAAGATTTACCACAGCTAAAATCAAGGTTGCTTTGAGTAGAGGCCACGCTTCTTCACTATAGAATTGATCTGCTGCTTGCCAGAAACGTTCCTCATCTACGATAACCTTATCTGGAGTTTGTCCAAGAACTGCTTGGAAGAAATCATCCAAAGGTAGGGCAGGGACAAATTTCTTGAAATCTTCATAAGCGTATGGATGGTAGAGTTTGGCATATTCTGAACTTTCTTCGTTAGAAAGCACCACAGCCGCAATGCGACGGTCCAATTCCAATCGTTTCTCTAGTAAGTCTTCGATTTCCTCATCTGAAAAATCATAGGCTTTGAGAAGATTCGCAGTACTTTCCTTCCAAAGAGTCAAGAGTTCCTCACGCTGAGGATGGTCTTCAGCATAGTAGGTTGTATCTGGCAAGATTGTTCCTGGTGCACTAGCCCAGAGAACATTGGTTCTGGCATCCATAAAGTCTGGTGAAACACCAAAAGGAAGAAAATTTGGCTTACCAGCTAGTTCAAACTCTGCCAGTTTGCTGGTAAAATCTGCAAAACTCTCCAAATCTTGATATTCCTTGAGTAGAGGAAGGACAGGCTTGATCCCATCTGCTTCTCTCTTGTCAAAATTACGTACCATGCGATGGTACTTAACAAAGTTTGCGAGGATAGCATCCTCTGGGACATCCTCACCTGCCAACCACTTGTCCGTAGTCGCTAGCATCAAATCTTCAATTTCCTCGTCAAGGTCAATAAAACCACCTGTTCGAGATTTATCAGCTGGAATGACAGCTGTTTTTTCCCATTCGCCATTAATAGCGTCATAAAAATCGTCTTGATAACGTGTCATCTTGTTCTCGCTTTCATATTTTCACTTATTCCTAGCTTAGCAAAAAAATCTAGGGAATGCAATCAAAAATAAATTTCTTGTATCTTTCATTTTATTGTTATTTTATTAAATTTTTTAAAAATTAACTTGACTTAATTTTTTTTTTAATGTATATTAAATACAGGAGGGAGGAATTTGTTATGATACGTATTGAACACCTCAGTGTCTCCTACAAAGAAACGTTGGCACTAAAGGATATTTCACTAGTGCTCCACGGACCAACTATTACCGGAATTATTGGTCCAAATGGTGCTGGAAAATCTACTTTATTAAAAGGTATGTTGGGAATTATCCCACATGAGGGTCAGGCCTTTCTCGACGACAAAGAAGTCAAGAAATCTTTAAATCGAGTTGCCTATGTCGAACAAAAAATCCATATCGACTACAATTTCCCTATCAAGGTCAAGGAATGTGTTTCTCTAGGACTCTATCCATCCATACCGCTCTTTCACACCTTAAAAGCCAGCCACTGGAAAAAAGTGGCAGATGCACTTGAAATCGTTGGACTTTCAGACTATGCTGATCGCCAAATCAGCCAGCTCTCAGGAGGACAATTCCAACGTGTTTTGATTGCCCGTTGCTTAGTGCAGGAAGCTGACTACATCTTTCTAGATGAGCCATTTGTCGGGATTGACTCGGTTAGTGAAGAGATTATCATGAATACGCTGAGAGACCTTAAAAAAGCTGGTAAAACAGTTCTCATCGTTCATCATGACCTCAGCAAAGTCCCCCATTATTTCGACCAAGTTTTACTTCTCAATCGAGAATTAATTGACCTTGGTTCGACTGAAGAAACCTTTACCGAGGCCAATCTCAAAAAGGCCTACGGTAGCAAACTCTTTTTCAATGGAGGTGACCTATGATAGCAGAATTTATCAATGGATTGCAAAATTTCCATTTCCTACAAAACGCCTTGATCACAGCTATTGTCATTGGAGTCGTTGCTGGAGCTGTGGGATGTTTTATCATCCTGCGTGGAATGTCTCTCATGGGAGATGCCATCTCTCACGCAGTTTTGCCTGGCGTAGCCCTTTCCTTTATCCTGGGAATTGATTTCTTTATTGGAGCAATCATCTTTGGTTTGATGGCTTCCATCATCATTACCTACATCAAGGGTAACTCTATCATCAAGAGTGACACTGCCATTGGTATTACCTTTTCATCTTTCTTAGCCTTAGGTGTCATCTTGATTAGTGTTGCCAAGAGTTCGACGGATCTCTTCCATATCCTTTTTGGGAATATCCTCGCTGTCCAAGATACGGACATGTGGATTACCATTGGTGTGGGGGCATTGATTCTCTTGATTATTGGGATTTTCTTTAAACAACTACTGATTACATCCTTTGACGAGCTTTTGGCTAAAGCCATGGGAATGCCCGTCAATTTCTACCACTATCTGCTCATGGTGCTCTTGACCCTTGTGTCCGTCACCGCCATGCAAAGTGTTGGAACTATTCTTATCGTGGCCATGTTGATCACCCCAGCTGCGACGGCTTACCTTTATGCTAATAGCCTAAAGAGCATGATTTTCCTTTCATCAGGCCTAGGAGCTCTGGCTTCTGTTGTAGGACTCTTTATCGGCTATAGTTTCAATCTCGCAGCGGGATCCAGCATCGTGCTCACATCCGCCAGCTTCTTTCTAATCAGTTTCTTTATCTCTCCTAAGCAACGATACTTGAAACTGAAAAACAAAAAAATCATTAAATAACGGGGAAACCCTTCTGGAGGAATCTAATGAAAAAATTAGGTACTTTGCTTGTTCTTTTTCTTTCTATCATTGGATTAGCTGCCTGTGCTAGCGGGAAAAAAGATACAGCATCTACAAACCAAAAACTAAAGGTTGTAGCAACTAACTCTATCATCGCTGATATTACAAAGAATATCGCTGGTGACAAGATTGATCTTCACAGTATCGTTCCTGTTGGTCAAGACCCACACGAGTACGAACCACTTCCTGAAGACGTAAAGAAAACTTCTCAAGCTGACTTGATTTTCTATAACGGAATCAATCTTGAAACTGGTGGCAATGCTTGGTTTACCAAATTGGTCGAAAATGCCAAGAAAACTGAAAACAAGGACTACTTTGCAGTTAGTGACGGTGTAGACATCATCTACCTCGAAGGTCAAAATGAAAAAGGCAAAGAAGATCCACACGCTTGGCTCAACCTTGAAAATGGGATGATTTATGCAAAGAACATCGCTAAACAGTTGATTGCAAAAGATCCTAGCAACAAGGAATTCTATGAAAAAAATCTCAAAGACTATACTGAAAAACTAGACAAACTGGACAAGGAAGCCAAAGAGAAATTTAACAATATCCCTGCTGAGAAGAAACTCATCGTAACCAGCGAAGGATGCTTCAAATACTTCTCTAAAGCCTACGGTGTCCCAAGTGCCTACATCTGGGAAATCAACACAGAAGAAGAAGGAACACCTGAACAAATCAAGACCTTGGTTGAAAAGCTTCGCCAAACAAAAGTTCCATCACTCTTTGTTGAATCAAGTGTCGATGACCGTCCAATGAAGACTGTTTCACAAGACACAAATATCCCAATCTACGCACAAATCTTTACTGACTCAATCGCTGAAGAAGGTAAAGAAGGTGACAGCTACTACAACATGATGAAATACAACCTTGACAAGATTGCTGAAGGTTTGTCAAAATAATTCATTAAAAAACGTCGTTCTCACATGAACAGGCGTTTTTTTATCTTTTAATTTCCAGTCAAATCATTGGAAAAATCTGACAATTCTCGGTAAAATAAAAGAAAAAAGAATGGAGTAGTTTCATGACCACTTTTCTCGGAAATCCTGTAACCTTTACAGGTAAACAACTGCAAGTCGGAGACAAGGCACTTGACTTTTCTCTCACGACAACCGATCTCTCTAAAAAAACACTAGCTGACTTTGATGGAAAGAAAAAAGTCTTGAGTGTTGTCCCTTCTATCGATACTGGTATCTGCTCAACGCAAACACGTCGATTCAACCAAGAACTTGCCAACCTTGATAATACCGTCGTTCTTACCGTTTCTATGGACCTACCATTTGCCCAAGGACGCTGGTGCGGGGCTGAAGGCCTTGACAATGCCATCATGCTTTCAGACTACTTTGACCATTCTTTCGGGCGCGATTATGCCCTCTTGATCAACGAATGGCATCTCCTTGCGCGTGCCGTCTTTATTCTCGATGCTGACAATGTCATCCGTTATGTGGAATACGTTGACAACATTAACACGGAACCAGACTTTGAAGCTGCTATTGCTGCAGTGAAAGAACTGGACTAAAATCAAGGCCATTACGGCAGAAGGCTAGAGAAATCTAGCTTTTTTTGATATACTAGATGGAGAGAAAAGACAAGAGGGAACGAATGACGCCAAATAAAGAAGACTACCTAAAATGTATTTATGAAATCGGTACGGAAATGCAAAAAATCACCAATAAAGAAATTGCTGCCCGTATGCAGGTCTCTCCACCTGCCGTAACAGAGATGATCAAACGCATGAAAAGTGAAAATCTCATTCTCAAGGACAAGGAGAACGGCTATCTATTGACAGATATCGGCCTCGAACTGGTCTCTGAGCTCTATCGCAAGCATCGGTTGATTGAAGTCTTTCTAGTTCACCATCTCGACTATACCAGCGATCAAATCCATGAGGAAGCTGAGGTTCTAGAACACACTGTCTCTGACCTCTTTGTGGAGAGATTGGATAAACTGCTTGGCTTCCCTCAAACCTGTCCCCACGGTGGAACTATTCCTGTTAAAGGAGAACTCTTAGTTGAGATCAACAACCTACCTCTAGCAGATACCAAAGAGGCTGGAACCTATCTCCTGACTCGGGTTCATGATAGCTTTGATCTACTCAAATACTTAGAAAAGCATGAGATTCATATTGGTGACCAACTCCAAGTTAAGCAGTTTGATAATTTTTCCAATACTTTTACACTGGTCAACAAGGATGAAGACCTCCAAGTTGGTATCGATATCGCCAAACAACTCTATGTCGAAAAAATCAACTAACCCCTTATTCCTGAAAGAAACTTCTTTCAGGGATTTTTTATTATTTTAGTTGTAAGTCCCATTCTTTTGGTGTAGAATGAAGTTAGAGAAAAGAGGGAGGTCATCTTATGAAAAAGCTCTTTAGAATCCATTTTGCAACCATTGCACTCAGTGATTTGCTACTACTAGCAATTTTTATCTCCAAAACCGATCCCTCTGTAGAGTGGATGCTACTCTCTGGCTTTATTTTCATCCTTGCTCAGGGATTACTGCTATTTCGCTTGGTCAACCGACTCAAAAATCAATTCGCTGAGATTTATCCTCAGATTAGTAAAAAGATTCGCTTCTACTATTTAGGGGTTCTCACCATTGACTTTCTATTATTTGTCTTTTTAGCCATCACTGACCCTCAATATTTCTACTCTCTTACTCCAGTCTTTACTTCCTGTCATTCTACTTTATACTATATAACGGCTAGCCACCTAAGAGAAAACTATCCCGACTTTTACAACAAACACATCGCCTTCTGGGAGTGTCTATAAACAAAAACCAAGCCAACTGGGCTTGGTTTTCTTATCTATTTTTAGTATCAAGAATGATGGTAACTGGTCCATCATTTACCAGCTCCACCTGCATATCCGCTCCAAAGATGCCTGTCTGAACGGGCACTTCCTGAGCCAGTTTTTGATTGAAAGCGTCATAGAAGTCAGCTGCCATATCCGGCTTAGCTGCACCTGTAAAGGCTGGACGATTGCCCTTCTTAGTATCTGCAAAGAGGGTAAACTGAGAAATAGAAAGGATTTCGCCCCCAATATCCTTAATAGACAGATTCATCTTGCCTTCTGCATCTGAAAAAATCCGCATATTGACAAGCTTTCGGACTGCGTAATCCAGATCCTCCTCTTGGTCCCCTGGGCCTACACCAACCAGCAATAAAAGCCCTTGATTGATTTTTCCCTGAACCTGACCTTCAATACTCACTTGAGCTTTCTTGACTCGTTGAACGACGATTTTCATAAAAATCCTTTCTAGATCTTAGCCGTTGGTCCGTTTGACAGAGTAGACTTCTGGCACACTTTTAATCTTATCAACTACTGTCGTTAGAGTTGAGAGATTTGAGATTCCAAAGGACACATGGATATTAGCAAATTTCATATCCTTGGTTGGTTGGGCGTTAACGGTTGAGATATTCTTAGCTGTGTTGGAAAGAACTTGCAGAACATCATTTAAGAGACCTGTACGGTTGAGGCCGTAGATATCGATGTGGGCAATATATTCCTTGCTTGAGAATTGATCTTCCCATTCCACATCAAGGAGACGTTGTTCGTAGTTTTCTTGGGCGCGAAGGTTCATACAGTCCACACGGTGAATAGCCACACCACGCCCCTTGGTGATGTAGCCGACAATGTTGTCACCCGGCACTGGATTACAACACTTAGCAATCCGAACTAGGAGACCTGAGGCGCCTTCAATGACCACACCGCCCTCATGCTTGACCTTGAGCTTCTCCTTATTCTCAACCTTAACCTCACCACCCTTAACTAACTCATCAGCCTCTGCCCTAGCTTTGGCACGTTCCTCCTCACGGCGTTCCTTTTCAGTCAGACGGTTAAAGACGGTAGTAGCACTGATTTCTCCAAAACCAATAGCAGCAAAGAGGGAGTCTTCTGTCTTGTAGCTGGTCTTTTGAAGGACTTGGTCCATGTGCCGCTTGTCCATATACTTATTAGCCACATAGCCATTCTCTTGGAGCTGATTAATCAGCAGTTCGCGTCCCTTATTAACAGACAATTCCTTGTCTTGGTTTTTAAAGAACTGACGAATCTTGTTGCGCGCCTTGCTGGTCTTAACCATGTTGAGCCAGTCACGACTCGGGCCAAAAGAATTGGGGTTGGTTACAATTTCGACCTGATCCCCAGTTTTGAGCTTGGTTGTCAGCGGAACCATACGGCCATTGACCTTGGCACCAGTCGCTTTTTCACCGACTTTGGTATGGATTTCATAGGCAAAGTCGATCGGGCCTGAATCTTTCGGAAGTGAACGAACTGCACCATCTGGAGTAAAGACGTAAATCTCCTCCGCCAGATACTCTTCCTTAACGGACTCGACAAATTCCTTGGCATCGTCAGCCTGGTCCTGTAATTCCATCATTTCCTTGATCCAGTTCATACCAATCGCAGACTCTTTGCTGTTGACCTGACCTTTAATGCCTTTCTTATAGGCCCAGTGAGCTGCTACCCCGTACTCAGCCACTTCGTGCATTTCTTTGGTACGAATCTGGAATTCAATCGGCCCTTTTGGTCCATAGACAGTCGTATGGATAGACTGGTAACCATTGGCCTTCCTGTTGGCAATATAATCTTTAAAACGCCCTGGCATCGGTTTCCAAAGTTCATGTACATAGCCAAGCATGGCATAGACATCGCTATGAGTCTCTAGGATACAGCGAATAGCAATCAGGTCATAAATCTCCTCAAAGCGTTTCTTCTTATCCTGCATCTTGCGATAGATAGAGTAGATATGCTTGGGACGGCCGTAGATTTTCCCTTTTAGATTGCGTTCGGAAGTGTAGTCCTCTAACTTGGTTACTACTTCATCGACCAAAGCCTCACGCTCTCTGCGTTTTTCCTTCATCATGTGAGTGATCTTGTAAAACTCAGTTGGATTGAGATAGCGGAAGGACAGGTCTTCTAACTCCCACTTGACGCTGGAAATACCCAGACGATGAGCAAGCGGTGCATAGATTTCCATGGTTTCTCTGGAGATACGCTCTTGCTTGTCTTTTCGTAGGTGGTTAAGCGTTCTCATGTTATGCAAGCGGTCAGATAGTTTGACCAAGATAACACGGATATCCTCAGACATGGCCATGAGCATCTTACGGTGATTTTCCGCTAATTGCTCCTCGATTGATTTGTACTCGACCTTACCAAGCTTAGTCACCCCATCAACAATAATGCGAACATCATGACCAAACTCTTGCTCTAAATCATCCAGTGTCGCATCCGTATCCTCAACCACGTCATGCAAAAAACCACAGGCAACTGTCACGGCATCTAGCTTAAGCTTGGCTAAAATCCCTGCCACCTGAATGGGATGAATAATATAGGGCTCGCCAGATTTACGGTATTGACCACTATGGCATTCAACTGCGTAAACCAAGGCTTTATGTACAAAAGCAACATCTTCTTTCGATAAATATTTTTGCGTTAAAGCGACAACCTCATCGCCCGTCAAATTCACTTCTTTCGGCATCTATTCTCTCCAATTCTTCCTACCATTTTATCACTTTTTTAAGAATATTAAAACTAGAAAAGCCTGTTTTCATGCCTAGCCTAAGCAATTAAAAGAAAAAACACTGCAAGAGAGACTCTGCAGTGCTTTGTTATTTTATTTATCTTAGTAAACTGTTTTCTCAGTTTCTACGTCAAAGAAGTGTGCTTTGTTCAAGTCAAATCCGAGTTCAACTGTTGCACCTGTTTGCAAGTAGTCACGAGCATCCACTTTGGCAACAAATTCGTCTTTACCAACTTGGCAGTAAAGGTGAGATTCTGAACCAAGCAATTCTGATACTGAGATAGTAGCTTTGACAACTGATTCTGGGAATGTTTCAAGGAAAGCAGGCTCTGCATTCACGTCTTCTGGACGAATACCGAAGATCAATTCTTTTCCCTCGTAGCCTTTTTCACGAAGAACTTTCAAAGCACCTTCTGGCACTTTCAAGCGGAAACCGTCTGAAACAATTTCATTGCCTTCTAATTTCACATTGATGAAGTTCATAGCTGGGCTTCCGATAAATCCTGCTACGAACTTGTTAACTGGGTTTTTGTAAACTTCTTGAGGTGTACCGATTTGTTCTACACGTCCGATAGTACCTGTGCCAGCTGGGTTCTTAGTTGCTGACATGATAACGATACGGTCTGCAAGTGTCATCGCTTCTGTTTGGTCGTGGGTTACGTAGATAGTTGTAGCACCGATACGACGGTGAATCTTCGCAATTTCAGCACGCATAGATACACGAAGTTTGGCATCCAAGTTTGACAAAGGCTCGTCCATCAAGAACACTTTTGCATCACGGACGATCGCACGACCCATGGCAACACGTTGACGTTGACCACCGGAAAGGTCAGCTGGTTTACGATCCAAGAACTCTTTCAAACCAAGGATTGCTGCTGCTTCTTGAACACGTTTGTCAATGTCTTCCTTGCTGTATTTACGCAATTTCAAACCGAAAGCCATGTTGTCATAAACAGTCATGTGTGGGTAAAGAGCGTAGTTTTGGAATACCATGGCGATGTCACGGTCTTTTGGAGCCACGTCGTTGACAACCACACCATCGATAGATGCAGTACCTTCTGTGATGTCTTCAAGACCAGCAATCATACGAAGAGTTGTTGATTTACCACATCCTGAAGGACCTACGAAAACGATAAATTCTTTGTCTTTGATGTCCAAGTTGAAGTCTTCAACTGAGTAGTGTTCGCTGTTTGGATATTTTTTGTAAATATTTTTAAGATTTAATTCTACCATCGAGGTGAACTCCTTTTGTCTTTTGATAGTTTTATTATAGATGAAAACGCTTTACATTTCTATGGCAAGGTGACCAAAAAAATAAAAAAGTTCTGTGCAACTTGCACAAAACTTTAAAGAATATCTGGTAAAATCAACTGATAACAAAGGGTGAGATCCGTCAATTCCTTCAACTGTAGCCCTGTCAATTCTTCCCACTTATCAATCTTGTATTGGAGAGAGTTGCGGTGCAAATAGAGTTGCTGGGCTGTTTTAGTCAGAACAGCACTGTTTTCCCAGAGAGAGAGAATGATTTCCTGAATCTGATCCTGATCCAAGATTATCTGGTGCAGGCATTCCTTGATTACCTTCAGGTCCACTAGTCTTTCTCCCATACTCCACAGATAGAGTTGTGAAAATGTATGAACACCTTGATGACCTTGACGCCACCAAGTCTTAAACAAGTCCCGCTCCGCTTGGATTAAATCTGACAGAGCCTGATATCCAGTCTGAGACCAAACCTGCCCCAACATGATAGATAGACGAAGACCAAAGTCGTACTCCACTGCCTCAATCGTATCGGATAAGATTGAGCGAACTGAGCTGTATTTATCTTGCTGGAGAACAAAAACATAGTCCTGAACTCCGACCTGCAACACTGTCTGGCAGTTAGGGAAGAGGGTCTGCATCATATCCAGCCAAGACGCTAGATTCTCCTGCTGAAAATAGGAAAGATGGCAATAAACCAACTGAATCTTTTTAAAAGTTTTCGGTGCCTGTCCCTTGCCCTCAATCAGAAAAGAATACCAAGGATTGAGCGAACGAGCCTGCTCCTGCTGGGTCAAAAGCGAAATCAACTGCTTTTCACGCTCACTGAGCCCATCTTCCTCCAGCAAAATCCACTGCTGAGAAGCTAAAGGGAGCGTGAGATAGCCTTCTTTCTCTACTGGTTGGTCTGAAATCCGAGCTTCAGGAAACCAGTCTAGTAGTTCTTTTGCAAGCATTTCTACTCCTCCACTTTTCGGATGCACCACGAAATCAAGGTCTCTAGACGCTCCGTATTTTCAGTCAGATGGAGATAGCCCATGACCGCTTCAAAACCTGTAGACATGCGATAGGTCACCACATCAGCATTTTTAGCCTTTGTGTGGCTATTGGTATTGCGCCCACGTTTATAGATTTCTTCTTCTTTTTCCATCAGGACTTGCTCCTCCAACATCAGTGAAATCAAACGAGCCTGAGACTTGGCCGAGACATACTTGGTAGCCTCTTGGTGGAGTTTATTGGGCTTGGTCATACCTTTGAGGATGAGATGACGACGAATATACATGGAGTAAACTGCATCTCCCTCAAAAGCCAGCGCAATCCCATTAATGAGATTGACATCAATCACGTGTCCACCTCACTCCATCCTTAGTGTCAAGAAGCTTAATTCCTTGAGCCGCCAATTGGTCACGGATTTGGTCTGCTGTCGCAAAGTCACGATTAGCACGCGCTTCTTGACGTTTTTGGATCAAGGCCTCAATCTCTTCATCCAAAACTTCCTCGACAAAGACAATTCCGAAGACTTCCAACATAGCCGCTAGAGTTTCTTTAACACTTGCATCATAGTTGCCTGAGTTGATCCACTTGGCCATTTCAAAGACAACTGTAATACCATTGGCAGAGTTAAAGTCCTCATCCATAGCCGCTACAAACTTATCTTTAAAGTCTTGTAACTCTTGAGCATCCACATTTTCAGTAAATGGTTGCTCATAAGTATTCTTCAGATACTTGAGATTAGTCTCTGCATCGCGAACAGCTTTTTCCGTAAAGTTGATGGGCTTGCGATAATGCTGAGTGGCAAAGAAGAAACGAAGGACTTGACCATCAATGGTCTTGAGAGCATCATGAACTGTGATAAAGTTCCCTAAAGACTTGGACATCTTGACATTGTCGATATTGACAAAACCATTGTGCATCCAGTAGTTGGCAAAAGTCTTACCTGTTTTAGCTTCAGACTGGGCAATTTCGTTGGTATGATGAGGAAACTCTAGGTCAGCTCCACCACCGTGGATATCAATGGTATCGCCTAGAATCTCTGTTGACATAACCGAACACTCGATATGCCAGCCCGGACGGCCTGCTCCCCAAGGGCTGTCCCAGGAAATCTCACCTGGCTTAGCTGCCTTCCAGAGAGCAAAGTCCACTGGATTTTCCTTACGGGCGGTCTCCTCATCTGTCCGACCAGAAGCACCCAGCTCCAAATCTTCCAAGGTTTTATTAGCCAATTTAGCATAGTTGTGGGATTTTTCCACACGGAAGTAAACATCCCCTTGACTCTCGTAGGCAAAGCCTTTTTCAATCAAGTCTTCCACAAAGCGGAGAATGTCAGCCATAAACTCGACTACTCGTGGATGGCGAGTCGCAGGTTTCACGCCCAAGGCCGTCACATCCTCACGAAAGGCGGCGATGTACTTGTCCGCGACCTCCTGAGGTGTGATGCCTTCTTCCTTGGCGCGATTGATAATCTTATCATCTACATCTGTAAAATTGGAAATATAGTTGACCTCAAATCCCCGATACTCAAAATAGCGACGAACCGTGTCAAAAGCTACTGTTGAGCGGGCATTGCCGACATGGATATAGTTATAAACCGTCGGACCGCAGACATACATGCGAACCTTGCCCTCTTCAATGGGCACAAATTCACGTAGGCTGCGGGTCATGGTGTCGTAAATTTTAATCATGCGGTCCACTCCCTTCTCTATTTCTGACTTTTTCGGCTGAAAACCAGCTCTGCAAAAGGGCCAAATTGTCTGAGGCTATCCAGTTGGTAAAAGCGCTGCCCTTCCTCTTGGGTAAAGAGGGGAACCCCCTTTCCTAGGATAAGAGGCGCTATCTGAATAATGAGGTGGTCGAAAAGATCCGCATCTAAGAGCGGTCCTACCAAGGAATTACCACCAATCACAAAGACATTTTTGCCTTTGTCAATCTGGTGAACAAAGTCCACCACATCCCCAGCTACTGGCTGGTAATTGCTGACAGGCAGGTGCCTATCATGCGTAAAGACATAGTTTTCCGTAGCTTGATAAAAACTTTCTACATCTTGCAAATCTTGGATTTCCTCAAAGGTACGCTTGCCCATGATGGTGATATCCATTTGCCTGTAAAAGTCTTCATAGCCTGTATCCTCTACAGAACCAAGCTGATGCAGCCAGTCTATTCTGTGCTGGCTGTCTGCCAAGTAGCCATCCATGGTGATACAGCCGTAAAAATATACTGCCATTCTTGTAGTTACCTTTCTAGTTCCTTTGCTATTGTCAAAGCGATAGCGAAAAAAGTCATGGCATCAGCTGTCCGCTCTTCATGGCGGGCATCCCAGGTTCGGTTATGATGATCCACATAGTCAGCTGTGTAGAAGAACTGATAGACTTTACTCTTGCGAAATTGACTCCAAGCCATGATAGCTGAAGCTTCCATGTCCACCACTTTGGCTCCAGCAGCCAAGCGACGCTTGACCTTATCAGGCGTTTCTCGATAAAAGGCATCAGTCGTCCAAGACTTGGTGCGGATATGCTCGATATTGTGCTTGTCAAAGATGGCTTCCAGCTCGATCAGCAGTGACTCGTCATAGGCTACTTCGTCACCCGGTGGGACATAGTGATAGCTAGTTCCTTCATCTCGCAATGCAGCTGCAGGCAGGATAATTTTATCCGCCTGAATAGACTGATCGAGAACTCCGCAAGAACCCAAAACAATAAAGTTCTTAAATCCTCTTGCTTTGAGTTCTTCTAAGAGTCCAACAACCATCGGGGCTCCAATCGTAGCTATAGCAACTGCTACCTTACTCCCATCTTTTTCATAGATATACCATGGAAGTCTGCCATTTAGATTGGTTAGATAGCCACCTTCATAAACATCTTCAAACTTCTTTACTCGTTCAACGATTTCTCCATTAAAAGATAAAATAATCGTGTCACAGATTTCTCCACCACCACGAATACTTCGATCAGTTGGTTCGATAACAGCAGGTACATTTTCGAATTCTTCTAATAGCATTTGCCTAACCTCCTACCCAAGGCATTACTACTCTCTACAACCCTGACGATCTGTGGCTGGCTTCTCTAGCATGTTCGAGTTTATTAACGTAGTACTCTCGTTTTTCTTCGACTTCGTGGATAGTCGGCTCATCCTTCTGTCCATGAACTCGGACAATTTTAGCAGGAATTCCGACAACTGTCACATCACTAGGAACATCTGCCACAACAACTGCTGCAGCACCGACCTTAGCATTTTCGCCGATTTCTACCGGTCCGATGACTTGGGCATGGGCCGATATGAGAGCTCCTTTACGCACAGTCGGATGGCGTTTGCCAACATCCTTCCCTGTCCCACCAAGAGTCACTCCGTGATAGAGAAGAACGCCTTTTTCAACAATCGCTGTCTCTCCAATCACCAAGCCAGAGCCATGGTCGATAAAGACACCTGATTCTATCTGAGCACCCGGATGGATCTCGATCTGAGTCCAGAAGCGCCAAAACTGACTGTGCATCCGAGCCAAGAGTTTAAAGCCATGCTTCCAGAGAAAATGCGAGAGACGGTGGGCAGCCAAGGCCTTAACACCTGGATAGGTCAATAGAACCTCCAAAGTGGTGCGCGCCGCTGGATCATTTTCTTTTACGATATCAATGGTTTCGCGCCACCATCCCATACATTTCTCCTTTCTTATTCTGAGTCTTTTGGTGTTTCTGTAAATTCTTTCTTAGGTTTGTGATCCTTATGATGACGTGGGCGGTGAGGACGCTCAGACTTTTCACTTTTTTCATCATGCTCAGGTTTTGGTGGACGAGGAAGAAGAGCTTTCATAGAGGCATCGATACGGCCTTTTTCATCAATCTTGATAACCTTAACATCGACTTCATCACCGATAGCTACCAAGTCCTCGACACGGTTGGTACGAGTCCAAGCCATTTCAGAAATGTGCACAAGTGCATCTGTCTTATCAAAGAGATTGACAAAAGCACCGAATTTCTCGATACGAACAACCTTAGCATGGTAAACTTCATCCACTTTGGCTTCACGAACCAAGCCAGCGATGATTTCTTTGGTTCGGTTAATGGCATCTTGGTCGCTAGAGTAGATAGACACATTTCCTTCTTCGTCGATATCAATCTTAACACCTGTTTCAGCGATAATCTTGTCAATCGTTTCTCCACCCTTACCGATAACAATCTTGATCTTGTCCACATCGATCTTGATGGTATCAATTTTCGGAGCAGTTGGAGCCAATTCTGGACGAACTTCTGGAATGGTTGCTTCAATGACATCAAGGATTTCAAAACGGGCTTTCTTAGCTTGAGCAAGAGCCTCAGTCAAGATTTCTGCAGTAATCCCTTGGATCTTGATATCCATTTGAAGGGCTGTAATCCCGTCACGAGTACCTGCAACCTTAAAGTCCATATCTCCAAAGTGGTCTTCCAAACCTTGGATATCTGTCAATACAGTGTAGTTATTTCCATCTGAGATGAGACCCATGGCAATACCAGCTACTGGCGCCTTGATTGGCACACCACCAGCCATAAGGGCAAGCGTTCCCGCACAGATAGAAGCCTGAGATGAAGAACCGTTTGATTCCAAGACTTCTGCAACCAGACGGATAGCGTATGGGAATTCTTCCAAGCTTGGCAAGACTTGAGCAAGGGCACGCTCACCAAGAGCACCGTGACCGATTTCACGACGACCTGGTGCACCGTAACGACCCGTTTCCCCTACAGAGTATTGAGGGAAGTTGTAGTGGTGCATAAAGCGTTTCTTGTACTCTGGATCCAAACCATCGATGATTTGTGTTTCTCCCATCGGAGCCAAGGTCAAAACTGAAAGAGCCTGAGTTTGTCCACGAGTGAAAAGACCAGAACCGTGCACACGAGGAAGGAAGTCAACAACCGCATCCAAAGGACGGATTTCATCGACCTTACGTCCGTCAGGACGCACCTTGTCTTCTGTGATCAAACGGCGCACTTCAGCGTGTTCCATTTGTTCCAAGATTTCAGCCACATCACGCATGATTCGTTCAAATTCTTCATGGTCTGCATATTTTTCTTGGTAAACGGCTGTCACTTGATCTTTCACTGCTTGAGTCGCAGCTTCACGAGCCAATTTTTCTTCTACTTGAACCGCTTTTTGGAGTTCGCTGTTGTAGGCTGCGATGATTTCAGCTTGCAATTCAGCATCTACATGAAGCAATTCTACTTCCGCTTTTTCCTTACCGACTGCCGCAACGATTTCTTCTTGGAAGGCAATCAATTCTTTGACTGCTTCATGCCCTTTAAGAAGGGCTTCCAACATGATTTCTTCTGATAATTCTTTGGCACCAGACTCAACCATGTTGATAGCGTGCTTGGTTCCAGCTACTGTCAATTCAAGAAGCGAACGCTCTGCTTGTTCTTGACTTGGGTTGATGATGATTTCACCGTCGACATAGCCAACTTGTACCCCAGCGATTGGGCCGTCAAATGGAATATCTGAGATAGACAATGCCAAGGATGAACCAAACATAGCTGCCATTGGAGCAGAGGCATTTTCATCATAAGAAAGCACGGTGTTGATAACTTGTACTTCATTACGGAAACCTTCCGCAAACATAGGACGGATTGGACGGTCAATCAAACGCGCTGTCAAAGTCGCATCTGTTGAAGGGCGTCCTTCACGTTTCATAAAGCCACCAGGAAACTTCCCAGCCGCATACATTTTTTCTTCGTAGTTGACTTGAAGTGGGAAGAAATCCCCTGTTGCCATTTTCTTAGACATAACGGCCGCAGTCAAGACGGTTGACTCACCGTAACGCACGACAACTGAGCCATTTGCTTGCTTAGCAACCTGGCCAGTCTCTACAACCAACTCACGACCCGCAAAAGTCGTTTGAAATACTTGTTTTGTCATTAAAATCCCCTTTGGATTAATTATATTATACGTCTTGCCTACAAAGATCAAGATACTAAGGACGTCAAAAGCAAAGTAAAAATATGAAACTGACGAAGTCTTCGATGAAGACAAGACAGTTTATCTTTTTTACACAGCTTTTCGGCCGGATTCAATTACTCATGATAGCATAAATTGACGCAGTGTGCGATGCACACTGGGAAATCTATCTTTTTCACTAGGGATTTAGCCCGTGTTCAACTATCTAGATACTTTGAAATATCTAAGAATAATATTCTCTAGCATCTGTCTATTTTTGTTAGATTTAAATTGCTAAAAATCTTTTTATACCCTCATCTTTGTATCAAGTACGTACAGAGTCTATTTTATCATATTTTTCTTAAAAAGTGCGGGCTTTTCTATTAAAAAGGAACCATCCCCCTCGCTTGAGAAGAATGGTTTGCTTTTTATTACCCTAAAGACTGATGATTAAACAAGGCATGGGTTGCTTGGTGGATGTATTTGGCTGTTTCAGCATTGTTCATGGTATACAAATGCACACCTGCGACATCCTGAGTGACCAAGTCCACGATCTGATCCACTGCATAGGCAAGTCCTGCTGCTCTGAGCGACTCAGGGTCATGCTCATACTTGTCTAAGATGGCCTTAAATTTACGTGGAAGGTGGATATTCTCACACGTTTTCAAGAGACGAAGCGCTTGGTTACGGTTAAGAATAGGCATGATTCCCGCATGAATGGGAACATCAATACCTGCCAAGGTACACTTATCTTGGAAATCATAGAAACGCTCATTATCAAAGAAAAGTTGCGTTACGAGACTTGAGCAACCTGCATCCACTTTTTTCTTGAGATTTTGAATATCTGAGATCTGGTTTGGCGAGTCAGGGTGCCCCTCTGGATAGCAAGCTCCGACAATATCAAAATGCGGCGCTTGTTCCTTGATGAACTCAATCAAGTCCGTTGCGTAGCGGAAATCCTTTTGCGGTTCCACATCAGGAATGATGTCCCCACGTAGAGCCAAGATTTTTCGCACACCAACCTTATCCAAGTCCGCAAGTGTCTCTGCAACCTTCTCCTTAGTCAGATAGATAGCTGGCAAGTGGGCAATAGTTGGAATCGCCAAATCATTCTGGATAAAGTCAGCCAAACGAACCGTTGTTTCCTTGATATTAAATTTATTATTGCTGGCGGTCACACTGATAAAGTGCGGTGTCAGCTCCCGCATATCCTGCAAGGCTGAAATAATTTTATCATTACCCACAGCTGGGTTTGGAGGGAACACTTCAAATGAAAGTGACGGCGTTTGGCGTGACATAGTCATTATCCTTTTCTTTTTGATTTCATTATTGCTGAGCCAGCTAGGGCCAAGCTATTCCTTGATCAGTCAGGGTCAAGAGAGAAATCTTATCTTACAATTTCTCACGCGCAGCCTTAGCTGCTTCGACAAGGCGAATCAAGCTTTCTTTTGTTTCTGGGATACCACGTGTTTTCAAACCACAGTCAGGGTTAATCCAAACCTTCTTGCTTGGTACTTTAGCAAGGATAGCTTCGATTGTGTGGTCGATTTCGCCTTCATTTGGCACACGAGGAGAGTGGATATCGTAAACCCCAGGTCCCACTTCTGTTTGGAAGTTTTTCGCTTTGAGTTCGTCCAAGATTTCAAGGTTTGAACGGCTTGCTTCAAAGGAAATAACGTCCGCATCCATGTTGTCAATAGCTGGGATGATATCTGTAAATTCTGAGTAACACATGTGAGTGTGGATTTGAGTATCTGGCGCTACTGTTGAGTGTACCAAGCGGAAGGCTGGAATAGCCCAGTCAAGGTAGTCTTCGTACCAGTCGCTACGACGGAGTGGCAATTTCTCACGAAGAGCAGCCTCGTCGATTTGGATGATCTTCACGCCTGCAGCTTCAAGGTCGAGCACTTCATCCTTAATAGCAAGAGCGATTTGAAGAGTAGAATCCTTGATAGAGATGTCTTCACGTGGGAATGACCAGTTAAGGATGGTAACAGGTCCAGTCAACATACCTTTAACAGGTTTGTCAGTACGGCTTTGTGCGTAGCTAGACCATTTAACAGTGATTGGGTTAAGACGAGTGACATCACCCCAGATGATTGGTGGTTTCACTCCACGCATACCGTATGATTGTACCCAACCATTCTTAGAGAAGAGGTAACCTGACAAGTTTTGACCGAAGTACTCAACCATGTCATTACGCTCAAACTCACCGTGTACAAGCACGTCAAATCCAACTTCTTCTTGCCATTTGATCCATTCGTCGATCGTTTCAGCAAGGAAGGCATCGTATTCTTCTTGTGACAATTCACCCTTACGGAAGGCCAAACGTTTGGCACGAACTTCCTTAGTTTGAGGGAATGAACCGATGGTTGTTGTTGGAAGAGCTGGAAGTTTGAAAGCTTCTTCTTGGATGGCTTCACGTTCTGCAAAGGCTGGCAAACGAGTGTAGTCAGCGTCTGTCAATCCAGCGATACGCGCACGAAGTTCTGCATTTTCACCCACACGTTCAGTCGCAAAGAGTTCTTTGTTAGCTGCAAGAGCTTGTTCACCTTGACCATTGCGGATAGCATCCAAGTCACGAAGTTCTTCCAATTTTTCAACCGCAAAGGCAAAGTGGTTCAAGATAGCTGGTTCAAATTCTTCGTTAGCAGTTGTAAATGGCACATGAAGAAGTGAGCATGAGCTTGTCAAAACAATGTTTTCAGCTGGGATTTGCTCAAGAACAGCCAAGCTCTTTTCGTAGTTGTTACGCCAGATGTTCTTACCATTGACGATACCTGCATAAAGAGTCTTGTCAGCTGGGAAGCCACCTTTAACAAGTTCAAGAGTTTTCTTACCTTCAACGAAGTCAAGACCGATAGCATCCACTGGCAAGTTTACAAGGTCAGCGTAGACGTCACGAACATCACCGAAGTAAGTTTGAAGCAATACTTCAAGACCTTTTTTATCAGCCAAAAGTTTGTTGTAGAGGTTCAAGAAGAGAGCTTTTTCTTCAGCTGTCAAATCTTTTACAAGAGCAGCTTCATCGAGTTGGATACGAGTTGCACCAAGTTCAGCCAATTTAGCAAAAACTTCTTGGTAAGCAGCTACAAAGCTATCTACGAAGTCTTCTGCTTTCACACCTTCTTCAAAGTCTGACAATTGAAGGAAAGTGAATGGTCCTACAAGGACTGGACGAGTGTTGAGACCAAGTTCTTTTGCTTCTTGGAACTCATCAAAGATCTTGTGACCTGCAAGTTTGACTTGAGTGTCTTTTTCAAATTTAGGTACGATGTAGTGGTAGTTGGTGTTGAACCATTTCTTCATCGGAAGGGCACGAACATCCCCTTTTTCACCTTGGTAACCACGCGCCAAAGCAAAGTAGCGCTCAAGGTCAGACAAGTCCAAGTTTTGAACAGAAGCTGGCACCACGTTGAAGAGGAAAGCAGCATCTAGGAAGTTATCATAGTGAGAAAAGTCATTTGATGGGATTTCAGTGATGCCTTTTTCTTTGACAATGTTCCAGTGTTTGGCACGCAATTCTTTTGCTGCTGCAAGGAGTTCTTCTGCTGAGATTTCTTTTCTAAAGTATTTTTCAGTTGTAAATTTTAATTCGCGGAATTCACCCAAACGAGGGAAACCGATGATTGTAGTTGACATGATGTGTCCTCCAAAATTTGTTGTTGAAACTATCTTAACAGAAAAGAAACTGTCTGTATAATTGTAAAAAATTAGGCTTTGATATAGTTTGAAACTATATCACTCTTTTGGTCAAAAGAAAAAGGCTTGAAACAAATGTCTCAAATCCTTTGCATAGCTTGTTTTATAGCTATATTTTAGTTAGAATGCTCAAACGAGCTATTTATGTTTCTTATAAGTGACTATGACTTGTTATTAGAAAAGACTATAGCTCTATCCCCTTGTCACGGAGATTAGCCAGACACTCCTCATAGTAGGCAACGTCATGCTCACTGTAGATAGGATTGCCTAGCTTCTCCTCAGGCAAGTCTTGATAAGGAGGACAGGTTTTGCCACGGTAGTTCTTGTCCAACCATTCTGGACTGACATTATAGCCACGGTCAGCCATCTCCTTCATGATTAAGCGATGGTAGGCATAGAGACGATAGGGCGAGTGGGTAAAGACATAGTCAACCGTCGCATGCTTTCTGCCCCAGCCATTGCCACGCAGGGCGCAACACTCTCGATGTTGCCCCAAGAGCTGGGGACGGGGAAGTTGTGAAATCAAAGCCTCATGCCAAAGTCTCATGGGAGTCTCCTTTCAGCAAGGTAGAATGTTGCAGATAAGCATTTGGGTATCGTTCAAGCAAATCTCTCGTCTTAGCAATCAAGTCCTCCTTGGAAGCTTGAGCAAAGCGATAGCGATCCAGCAAGAGCATATAGTCCTTGCGCTCAACATCTGTTGCTTTCTTTTTGAAATAGCCCCAAATATGCTGAAAGGCATTGCAAACCTGACCCCTATGCTCAGAAATTTGGCAAGCACGGTCAATCAGTTCTTGAACATGACTCACCTCCACCACTTCATTCTTCAAGTATTGGCGAATCTCATTGTAAATATTGCTGGAATGGCTCAAAACGAGGTATTTATTTCTAGCCCAGAGTTGCTGGCACTGGGATTTTTGATTAGTTTGTTCCATGTTTCTCCTTACTTTCTATCAGTTTCCAGGAAATATGGAAACAAAGTTGTATCTAAAAAATGAGCGAATTAATTAGCCCCATCACCCTTTAAAGTTTTTCAAAAACTCTTTGAGCTCAGCATCGGCTTCTGGTGTGGTTCCGTGGAGTTGACCGAGCATTTCAATTAATGAAGCTGTTTGGCTTTGGATTGCTTTATTTGTCTGGTTAATCTTGCTGACGATGTCTGTCAGCGGCTCTACTTCTTCTTCCTCAAAGGTATCTACATAGCGAGGGATATTGAGATTGTAGTCATTTTCGACGATTTCTTCATAGCTTGCTAGATGGGCAAACTTGTCAATCTCCTCACGAGACTTGTAGGCTTCCAGAATCTTCTCGATATGAGCATCCGTCATGATATTCTGATTTTTCCCCTTATCAAACTCCTTAGAAGCATCGATAAAGTAGACATCACGATTGGTGCGGTTCTTTTTGAGAATGATAACCGTGGTCGGAATGCTGGTATTAAAGAAGATATTGGCAGGAAGACCGATAACTGTATCAACAGCCCCTTCTTCTAGCAAAGCCTTACGAATGGTCCCTTCCGCATTTCCACGGAAAAGAACCCCGTGAGGAAGGACGATAGCCATAACTCCATTATCTTGCTTGAGATGGTAGTAACCATGTAAAAGGAAGGCAAAGTCAGCCTTGGACTGGGGCGCCAGTTTCCCAAAAGGAGAGAAACGAGGATCATTCAGGAAGCCAGAGCTTGCAGACCACTTGGCAGAGTATGGAGGGTTCATGAGAACCCCATCAAAGTTGGTCGGCTCTTGTGTCGGCCAGTCTTCATCCAGTGTATCAGCATTGTGGAGAAATTGATTCTCAACTGGAACCCCGTGTAGAATCATGTTCATCCGAGCCAAGTTATAAGTGGAGGTATTGAGCTCCTGACCGAAGTAGACCACTGTCTGCGGTTTATGAGAGTATTTCTTGGCATTGAGCAAGAGAGAGCCAGAACCCATGGTCGCATCATAGATGGTAAAACCTTGCTGGTCTTCACGATCCAAAAAGGCAATCTGAGTCATAAGCTTAGCAACAGGCTGAGGTGTATAGAACTCACCAGCCTTCTTGCCCGAGTCAGTCGCAAACTGACCGATCAGATACTCATAGGCATCACCCAACATATCACCCGCATGACCAGCCACATCTAGCACAGCCAACTCTTTCATGACTGCTGCCACCGTTTGGTTTTGCTTTTGCGGAGTTGCCCCTAGCTTTTTAGAGTAGAGGTCGATATCCTCAAAGAGGTTTTCATAGAGATCGTCACTCTGCTCGATATCTCGAAACCCCTGAGCCAAATCTTCCAGCTGGAAAGTCCCCTCATTGACTCTTGTTACTAGAGCGGTAAAGGTCAGGTCTGGCTTGATACTATAGTTGAGTTCATCCTTCATGACCGTGAGGAGATCCTCGTGAGTGTCCGCATCCTCGTAGTAGTTGCGATAGACCTCAAGGGCATCCTCAAGACTATCCGTCCCCTCTTCCATGGTCTCCGCCACGAAAAAGAGCATCTTATCTGACAGATACTTGTAAAAGACCATACCCAAGAGATAGGACTTATAATCATTGGCATCCATCTTGGAGCGGAGAACATCCGCTGAGTTCCACAGGGCTTGGTAGAGCGACTGGGAAGTTTGTGTTGTTTCCATAGTGTTTCTTTCTAAAACATTTTCTTACTTTAATTTAATTTTTTTGCATGGTTAGCTTCCATTTTATGGTGGGTTATTGGATTTGTATATAACCGTCCAAGTGCTAACTTTAGTAAACATGTTAATTTTCTATTACTATCAATTATAAAATTTTGATTATCATCTAACTCAAACTCTTGATTAGGATACTGACTGTACGTTCTCAACAAAGTATTTTTAACAGCTACATCATTCAAATCTATTCCATAATCTTTTAAAACAGCTAACATCTTTAAGTTATTAGTCTTAATTTTAAAATCTGAAACAAAACTCACCAGATTAAATTCTTTAAACTCATCAACTTCTGCCTGACTTGCTATACGGTAATAATCATCAATACCATTGAATAGACTATGAATCGTCCTAAAACTTCTAAAGTACAATTTATTATTTCCATCATAATAGGCATCGTTCTCAGATTTTAGTTCTATACCCTTTTCAATAATTGTTCTTTCAGCTCTTCTATATCTCCATTTCAAGATTGACTTATCAACCATTCTCTTTGATTTAGTTATTTTTTGAAAAACTAAACCGTCATTTTCAACTTTTCGAAAAATCAAATCAATTTTCGAGAACTCTACTTCATTTACATCATTTAGACCCGCAGTATTTAAAAATTTATCTTCATATTCTTTAATCATCGACATATGCTCATCATCAATTTCAATATAGAACCAGTCGCCAGTTTCTAATCTTAGTTCCGGATTAAACTCTATACTATTTTCAGAATCAATCTCCGGAGCAACTAGTTCAGAAATATCATCCGTGTTATCCAATTTTCTATATATTTGACCTACTTTTACTAAAAACATACTATTCCTTCTCCAAAAAAGTAAAATTATTTATTCTAACTAGTCCTTTTATAGACCCAGTTTCTTTAACATCTTTTTTCTTACTATAGATAATAAAGACATTGCCGTTTTTATCAGTGACTCTGTAATAACGATATGAAAATAACCATATCAAATTGAAATAATACGATCTCTCCATCAGAATCCACCATATTAGAAAAATGAGAGCTATTACTACAATCTGATATAAGAATGTTAATTCACCTAAACCCAGCATAATTACAAAAAGGCCTAGGTAAGTTGGAATGATTTCATTTTCTACTGGTTGTATACTTTCAACTTGAGCAGTATCATTTGCTTCTTTAAATCTTTTCAAATACTGTAAGACTCCAAAAGAAAAAGAAAGCATCAGGAAAATCAACACTCCTATTTTTAGAAAACTACATACATAAGAATCATGTGAGGGAAAAATATCTATAGTAAATAGATACAAGACTAAACCTGGCGAAAAAGAACAAATTGATAAACAAAACGACAAACATAATCTTCTAATTTTTTTCATAACAAAATTCTATATAAACATATCCTGCAAGAGTTTCTTTTTAAGTGTTTCTAGCTGAGAAATTTTTTCTTGATGAGAGTTAATGAGGTTATCGAGGTTAGAGAAATAGGAGCCGATGGCTTGTTGTTCTTTAAACTCTGGAAATACAAATTTCAAGCTAGAAAAATCTTTAAAACTGATGCTTTTCCCATCTCGAATTCCATAAGTGACTGTTTCTAATCGTTTTATAAAATCTCTCGAAGTTAATATTGAATTCCAAAAAGCTGGTAAACTATTTTCTTTATCAATAAAATCTATAATTGTGTACGCGGGTGAAGTTATTCCTTCTATTTTAGACAAAGCAAAACCTCCCTGAAAAGAACGTAAATGAATCACGAATTGACCTGGTTTGACAACTTTATAATTATTTAGAGTAGCTTCATCATACTTAATATCAATACCTAGTTCATCTCTCAAAACCATGCCATCAATTTGAGAAGCTGATAACACCGGCAACGAAGCTTTATTTTTCTCAGATACTGACTTAAAAATTTCATCTGCACGTTTGATTTCCCACTCACCTTCAAATCCATCCAAACGAATCTCGGGAACAGTCTCTCCAGCTTTTGGAAACATCTTTGAAAGCATGGTCGTCTTAAGAGATTGGTAGTTGGCGAGACTGTCCTTGTAGCTAGCCAGAAGGTCGTTGAGGGTGCGAAAGAGGGAACCGATGGCGGATTGTTCTTCTATACTAGGTAAATATAATTCAATACTTTTAACTATTGCAGCAGAAAGATTCCCTTGCCCACCTTGTAGATATTTTTCCAAAATATTATCTTTCTCTTTTTTAAGATAATTCATAATAAACTCAGAAGAATATCCTGGATTAGGCTTAATAGCAAGTATAGCCTGATTTATGGCACCATTTATCTGACTTATTGCTACCTCTCCACTTGTTGCACCATACAGTGCATATAAAATATCACCTTTTTCTACCATTTTTGCTGAAGAGTCTTTCAAAGCGTCTTCACTTATAAATAATTCTGTTTGCTTTGATTTAACTTCTCCTGACCTTATAAAGGGGATGTCCCCCTCGTAATAACTCTTGTTGCTTGATTTTGGAGTCCCTCCAGAAAAACTTGTGGTTATCTCTTCTATCTGTTTTCTTTCTAGAGAAGTATTAAATCCCTTAAATCTAATTTTAGAGATTGACATTAAAGCTCCTTTCTTTTCAATATTTAAACTTTAATTAACTTTGTAACTACACACAATATTGTACCATGATTTTCTATTAAATATCGTATTTCTAACTATATTTGTTAACTAAAAAGAGAAGAAAACACTTCTTCTCTTGTAGCACTATTCAATTAGTTATAAAGTTATAAAAGACTAATTAACTCATCATCAAGCATTGACTTATTGTCTCTATATTTTTCTGAATGCTCCATGTAATCTATAAAATACTCTGGAGAAGAAGTTGTTGAATCTAGAATATAGTTCTTCTGTTTATCTTCATTGTACCGTTTATTTATTTTAAGTTCTCTCAGAGTTTTTTTAGAGTATGGTTTCCCTTTTGCATCCTGATACATCGGTAATAGCTGTAATCGACTAAAGATATTAGAAACATATTTTGCTGGAGATATAATATATCTCTTACTAACTATTGTTTTGGGAACCAAAATTAATAATCTATCTTTTTTATTTTCCTCTGGATCCAACACATAAGGACTCTCAAACTTTGCCCATTCATGATTCTTGTGATCCCAATATTCAAAAGTTTTTGTATCACTACTAATTTGAAGTCCATGTATTTTAGCTTGTTCTAACGAAAAAATAATAAGCTCTTTTTTCAACAAACTGACAATCAAATCTGACATTCTGTCTTCAGAAAATCTCTTAGTAAACAAAGGCATAGCTACTGAAGTTAATGCTTTTTCTTGCACAGGTAAAACAGATGACTTTACATAACTAAAAAATTGGTCAAGCATCTGCATTGAGACACCTTTGCCTCTTGAGTTATTTGAAGAATATCCTAAATGCGTCGCATTACATTCTTTCGAATGTGAAAACAGAGTAAATGAGTATTTCTTATTCCCTTCGCAATAAATTTCATAAGATTGCTTAATAAAATCATCCACAATTATTTTAAATTTTTTTGGCAATAACAAAGGATCTACAAATAACATGACATCTTCATTTGTGTCAACATCTAAAAAGTCTAAACCTTTTTGGATTTGTTCTCTATTTAAATAACTTGATAATCGTATACCGATCACCTACTTTCTATAGTATTTTGTAGAATGTAGGTTAGAATATTTTCGCTTTAATTTACAATGTATCAAATAAATGATACACTAGAAATGGAATTTTTGAATAGTGCTTTCCCAAACTAGCTAAAAATTCATAACCCTATCAAGTCGTCAGCGCCCACTGACGTCTTTTTTATTCTACATTTGTTATTATATCAATTTTTCAAAGGAAGTCAAGGTCGAAACACAATATAATGTGTAGAATATTGTTTATTATTAAATAAATACACAATATATAGTTTTTTTATTACTATGTAAAATTTATAAATATCTAAAAAAAGCCCTAAATAAGGCTTTTTTAAAAAAGGGATTACAAAATTTGATAATAATAAAAATCTACATATAGCCTCCAACTCTCAACGGCTCAATCACTTCTTCTATCAGTTGGGTATAGGCTTCTTTGATTTGTTTTTTATAGAGGAGGGGATTGAGGGCATCTGCCACTTCTATCTTATAGTCCTGATAGCGCTGGCTCTTGGTCAGCTGGCTCTCTCCCAGTTGTTTTTTGGCTCCCTTGCGGTAGTGCTCGACATAGTAACGGAGTTCATCCTCTCCGACATACCAACGTTTGCTAAAGACTTGGATATGTTGCTGGATAACCGCCTCGATCATCTGATCCAAGATATTTGCGATAGACTGACCACGATAGCTTTCTGGATTTGCTTGGACTTCTCTCCATAATTCAGTGATGATCTGGGCAAGATTTGGATTGGTCTTCTCAAGGCTCTCAATATAGTTATCCACTGCCTCTCTATCTTGAGCGCTTAGGTTCTTTTCTTGACTCTGACCTTGCTCGATCAGGCTTTGGATTAAGGTTAGGATATAGGCATAGTTGATCTCATCCACTTGGATGGACTCTAGTTCATAGTGAATATCAAGGGGCTCCCCATCCTCATCACCATCATCTCTTCGGCTTTTCAATTCAGCTAGGATGTTTTGATAGAAGCCAAGATAGGTTTCCAATTCTTCTGCGCTTAGTCCAGTCTCTGCATAGATTTCTTCCTCGTCATACTCTTTATAAACTCGGATAGAAGCCAAGTATTTATCAAAGGATTGATAAGCCTTGGCTAGTTTTCTCAATTCAGGTGTAGAGATTTGCTCGATTTGGAGTCCTTGCTCAGGATCATCGGTGATGAGATTTTGGAAATCACTGCAACTCCGCAAAAAGTTTCTCTTTTCCTCTTCCCAGCTAGGCGCTAGGACATCATTTTCTCCACCATTTGAGTAGAGTTTAAGGGCATTATCGACTGCTTCCTTAAAGGCTAAAGGCTTTTGGAAGGTGATGATATGACCATAGGTCTTACTAGAATCAAAAATCCGGTTGGTTCGGCTAAAGGCCTGAATCAAATCCTGCGGTTGCATGGGCTTTCTGTCGATAAAGAGAGTTGATAGACAAGGCGCATCAAAACCCGTTAAGAGACGATTGACCACGATAACCAAGTCCAACTGCTCATTGCGATAGAGATACTTATCCTGTTTTCGAGCTAGGCGGTTATTGACATCTGTATTGAAGCCACGAAGATCCGCCATGGTAAAGTGAGTATCAAACTCTTGGTTGTAGTCCTCTAAGACCTGCTTCATGTGGTCTTGGTTGACTCTTGAGTCTTCTTCGTTTTCAGTGACCGAGTAGGTGATGGTCGCCTTTGGAAAGTCAGGAAGTACCTGCTTGACCCTCTCCGATACCTTGACTCTCGTCTCCCCAGCCTTGACTTTTTTGAGGAGGTCATAGTAGGCTTGGGCTTGAGGGATAGACTTAACAGTCAGAATGGCATTGTAGGTCTTACCTACTCCTTTTTGGAAGCCTAGTTGTTGGCGCGATTTATTAATAATAGCATCCAAGACTTCCAGCATGTGTTCCTCATTCTCGTAGACGGTATCTGGTATTTCATCTTCAGATTTATCCGTGATGAGGGTATTGCGATAGTCTACCTTAAAGCCTAAGACAGCTCCGTCATGGATAGCTTCCTTGACTGTATACTCATGGAGACGGTCTCCATACTGTTGCTGGGTGGTTTGGGCTAGATCACCGACCTGCTGGCGTTTGTTTTCCTTAAAGATAGGCGTTCCTGTAAATCCATACCAGAGCGACTGTGGGAAAAAGGCTTTAATGTCTTTTTGTGTTTGTGGTGTCACTGCACGGTGGCATTCATCCACTACAAAGGCCACTCGGAGTCCCTTGATTTTATCCGCATCTCGTTGGTAAAGACCTTGGTCAAACTTGCGCATCATGGTGGTCATTTTCTGGATGGTAGTCACCACGACACGCTTATCATTGCTTCCTAAGCGCTTGACCAAATCATGTGTATTGTCCGTCTCATCAATATCAATGACATCATTGGTCGCATAAGAGAGAAAGGACGATGCTGTCTGTTGGTCCAAGTCCCTGCGGTCAACAACAAAAATTGTCTTTTGGATAGATGGAATCTGAAGGAGATTACGAGCCACCTTGTAAGAAGTCAGGGTCTTCCCTGAACCTGTCGTATGCCAGACATAGCCCGACTCCTGATGACGAGAAGCTTCTTGCACCGCTTCGATAGCATGGATCTGATAGGGGCGCAAGAGGATGAGAGCTTTCTTGCTATCATCAATCACAGAATATTGCATGACCATCTGATGAGCACGAGGGATGGAAAGGACTTCGTGAGCAAAGCTAGTCAAATTTGTCACAGGATGATTGCCCTTATCCACCCACTTGGTTAGAAATTGCTTGTTGAGTTTATTTTCCCTAGCTGCAGCGATATAGCGTGTGTCTACCTTGTTGGTCACGACAAACATTTGCAAGCTAGAGTAGATACCACGAAATTTCCCTTCACGGTCATATTTTTTAATTTGGTGAAAGGCATCGATAAATGCTTCTTGGGAACTCTTAAGCTCGATTTGAATCATGGGTAAGCCGTTGATGAGAAGAGTAACATCCAATCTACGGTCTTGGTCCAGAGGATTTACTTTTTCTCTCTGGACTTGATTGACAACTTCATAGCTAGACTTACCAGCAGCGATATTATCTCGCCAGATGACTGACAAACGGATGGTGCCTAGGCTTGCATCTTCTCTTTGAACCTCGACTTTGGCAATGCCATTTTCTCCGACCAACCACTTGGCCGCATCATAGTAGCTAACAAAGTTGAGTTGGTTTTTTATCTGGAGTTTTTCCTGCTCTGTCAAAGGATGGTCTGCTAGCAGGGCAACGTTGTTTTGGACTAGTTTCTCAAAGAAGTTCTCCCATAGTTGTTCTTCTGTTTTTAGGTCTTCTCGATAAGTCCATTGACTTTCCCCAGTTACCAGTTGGGTGATCAGTTGTTTTTCTATCTCCAGTTCTGGTTTTACTTGCATCATTCTCTCCTTTAACGATGTTCTACTTTCTTTATTATAACATGTTTATCTTTAATTCCCCCTTCTTTTATCAAAATATGGTATAGTAGAATCATACTATATATAAGGAGTTTCTATGTCACAGCATAAGCAAATGAAAGCTGTTTCTCCCCTTCTACAGCAAGTCATCAATATTTCGTCTATCGTCGGGGGAGTCGGCACCTTGATTTTCTGTATTTGGGCCTATCAGGCAGGTGTTTTACAGTCCAAGGAAACCCTATCGGCCTTTATCCAGCAAGCTGGAATTTGGGGACCACCACTCTTTATCTTTTTACAGATCCTACAAACCGTCGTTCCGATCATTCCGGGAGCTTTGACCTCAGTGGCTGGGGTCTTTATTTACGGACATATCATCGGAACCATCTATAACTATATCGGCATCGTGATTGGCTGTGCCATTATCTTTTATCTGGTTCGCCTCTACGGTGCGGCCTTTGTCCAGTCCGTCGTCAGCAAGCGCACCTATGATAAATACATCGGTTGGCTAGATAAAGGCAATCGTTTCGAGCGTTTCTTTATCTTTATGATGATCTGGCCTGTCAGCCCAGCTGACTTTCTCTGCATGCTGGCAGCTTTGACCAAGATGACCTTCAAGCGCTATATGATTATCATCGTTTTGACCAAGCCCTTTACCCTAGTAGTCTATACTTATGGTTTGACCTATATTATTGATTTCTTCTGGCAGATGTTTTGAGAATAGAAAAATCCGTTTGGTTGCCCAAGCGGATTTTTTGATTATAGACAGACTATCGCTTGATACTAAATATGCTTTGTTATGGAAATCATGCCTATTTTTTGCGAGTAAATCGAGGACTTACCTAGCCTTTCCGCCGTGATAAAAACACCTGAAATCTAATGGTTTCAGGTGTTCGGAAACTTTGAGACATTAGGCTCAAAGTTTAGGTATGGAATTTAGAAGAAAGTCGCTACCGTCCGTAATCACTTAAGGAAAGACTCAAAAAATATTGTCTTCAAAGAAAACATCCGTTTGGTTTCCCAAGCGGATGTTTTCTTTGTTTTATTTTGCGACACTCTTAGCAAGGACAAAGTTCCCAAGTGTAGCAGAACCATTTCCAGCGACTGCTGGAGTGACAATGTAGTCACGCACATCTGGTACTGGTAGGTAGCCGTTGAGAAGAGCTGTGAATTTCTCACGCACACGGTCCAGCATGTGTTGTTGGGCCATGACTCCACCACCAAAGACGATCACGTCTGGGCGGAAAGTCACAGTAGCATTGACCGCAGCCTGAGCGATATAGTAGGCTTGGACGTCCCAGACAGAACTGTTGAGTTCAATATTTTCACCACGAACACCTGTACGAGCTTCGAGACTTGGACCAGCCGCAAAGCCTTCCAAACAGCCCTTGTGGAAAGGACAAACGCCATTAAATTCTTTTTCCACATCCATTGGGTGTTTAGCCACATAGTAGTGCCCCATCTCAGGGTGACCCACACCACCGATAAACTCACCACGTTGGATAACACCTGCACCGATCCCTGTACCGATCGTGTAGTAGACCAAGTTTTCGATACGGCCACCAGCATTGTTACGGGCAACCACTTCACCATAGGCAGAGCTATTTACGTCAGTGGTGAAATACATGGGTACGTTGAGGGTACGACGAAGGGCACCAAGTAGGTCTACATTTGCCCAGTGAGGTTTTGGAGTCGTTGTGATAAAGCCATAGGTTTTTGAATTTTTGTCGATGTCGATAGGGCCAAATGATCCGACAGCAAGACCAGCAAGATTATCGAATTTTGAGAAGAACTCAATGGTTTTATCGATAGTCTCGATAGGAGTTGTTGTAGGAAATTGTGTTTTTTCTACAATGTTAAAATTTTCATCTCCGACAGCACAGACAAACTTTGTACCGCCTGCTTCTAAGCTTCCGTATAATTTTGTCATGATAAACCTCTTGTTTTTATTTTCTTTATTATAGCATACTTCAAAAAGTTACTTTTCTCTATATTTTAGTTTTTCCTCTGTAAATCTTACTATCTAATAAAAACGAACAAACATATCATTTGTTCGTTTTTACTTTAGAGAGGATTGATTAGATTTTCACTTCAATAACGGCATCACCCTTAACAACTGAACCGCTTGCGACTGGTGTCACAGAAGCGTAGTCTGCTGTGTTGGTTACGATAACCATTGTTGTGTCATCAAGACCTGCGGCAGCAATTTTGTTTGAGTCAAAGGTTCCAAGAACGTCTCCAGCTTTGACCTTGTCGCCTTGAGCAACTTTTGCTTCAAAGCCTTCGCCGTTCATAGATACAGTGTCGATACCAACGTGGATCAAGATTTCAGCTCCCTTAGCTGTCTTCAAACCAAAGGCGTGACCTGTTGGAAATGCGATAGATACTTCTGCATCAGCTGGTGCGTAAACCACGCCTTGGCTTGGTTTTACAGCGATTCCTTGTCCCATTGCACCACTTGAAAATACTGGGTCATTGACATTCTCAAGAGCAACTACGTCACCAACGATAGGAGTTTGGATTGTTTCATTTTGAAGAGCTACTGGAATGTTACCAGTTGTTTCTTCTTGAACCAAACGTTCTGTCGCCACTTCAGTAGCGACTTCTTCTTCATCCTCATAACCAAACATGTAAGTAAGGGCAAAACCAAGAACGAATGATACAGCTACCATAAGAAGGTATTGAAGCAATTGACCGTTACCAACGTACAACATTGTTCCAGGGATGATAGTGATACCATTACCAGTACCAGCAAGTCCAAGGATAGAAGCCAATCCACCACCGATAGCACCAGCGATCAATGAAAGGAAGAATGGTTTACGGAAGCGCAAGTTCACCCCGAAGATAGCAGGCTCTGTAATGCCGAGAAAGGCAGAAAGAGCAGCTGGGAAAGCAAGTGTTTTCAGTTTAGGATTTTTAGTTTTGACACCAACGGCAACAGTTGCAGCCCCTTGAGCTGTCATCGCTGCAGTGATGATGGCGTTGAATGGGTTCACATGGTCAGCAGCAAGCAATTGCACTTCAAGCAAGTTGAAGATGTGGTGCACACCTGAAACGACGATCAATTGGTGAACCCCACCGATGACCAAACCACCTAGACCAAATGGCAAACCAAGAATCGCTTTTGTTCCGAAAAGGATGTAGTTTTCAACAACGTGGAAGACAGGTCCGATGACAAAGAGTCCAAGGATAGACATGACCAAAAGTGTCACGAACGGTGTCACCAAGAGATCCAAGACATCTGGAACCACTTTGCGAAGAGCTTTTTCAAACTTGGCTCCAACAACCCCGATGATGAAGGCTGGAAGAACGGAACCTTGCAAACCAACAACAGGAATGAAGCCAAAGAAGTTCATAGCTGTTACTTCACCACCTGATGCTACTGCCCAGGCATTTGGAAGTGAACCAGAAACCAGCATCATACCAAGGACGATACCAACAGCTGGATTTCCACCAAATACGCGGAAGGTTGACCATACAACCAAACCTGGCAAGATGATGAAGGCTGTATCTGTGAGGATTTGGCTGTAAATGGTAACATCTTCTGGAAGTGTCATTCCAAGAGCATTCAAGAGTCCACGAACACCCATGAAGAGACCAGTTGCTACGATAACTGGGATGATTGGCACGAAAACGTCACCGAAAGTACGGATAGCACGTTGGAACCAGTTCCCTTGTTTAGCAGCTTCTGCTTTCATATCTTCTTTAGAAGATGTTGGCAAACCAAGTGCAACCACTTCGTCGTACATCTTGTTTACTGTACCAGTACCAAAAATGATTTGGTATTGACCTGAGTTAAAGAAAGCTCCTTGAACTTTATCCAAGTTCTCAATCACTTCCTTATTGATTTTCCCTTCATCTTTGACCATGACACGTAGACGGGTCGCACAGTGGGCAACACTGTTGACATTTTCACGTCCGCCAAGGGCTTCGATGACTTTTTTTGCAATATCCTGATTGTTCATTTGCAAAAATCTCCTTATAAAAATTTTGTTCTTGTTTGAAAGCGATTTTATTCGCCCTACGACTATTATTTTATCATGTTTCTAAAATATGTCAAGCGTTTTGCAGAATTTTTTGTTTTTGTTCTCTTCCTTATACTCATTTATGATAGTTTTTGATCGTATTCTTCTATTTCCTCATAAAAATATCCTTATGTTAGAGGACTCAAAGCTTTTGTTTTTCATTTTCTTTCATGTTTTCATGATAATTAACCAAATTCTCTTCTTTTATTTTGTGATAATCGTTTGACATTTTTTTCTCTTTTTCAACATAAAAGACTTGCTTTTTTTGCCGAAAACGTTTACTATTAATAATAGAATAGAACTTATGGAGGAAAGATAAAATGGAATGGACAACTGAGCGTCGTTATAGACCCTATGAAGATTGGACACAAGAAGAAATTCAACATATAAAGGAAAAGATGGCACAATCTCCCTGGCATACTCATTACCATGTTGAGCCAAAAACAGGACTTCTCAACGACCCAAATGGCTTTTCTTACTTTGATGGCAAGTGGATCCTATTTTACCAGAACTTCCCCTTTGGTGCAGCCCACGGTTTAAAATCTTGGGCACAGCTAGAAAGTGATGATTTGGTTCACTTTAGAGAAACTGGAGTCAAAGTTTTGCCTGATACTCCATTGGATAGCCACGGTGCCTACTCTGGTTCTGCCATGCAGTTTGGCGATCAGTTGTTCCTATTTTATACAGGAAATGTCCGTGATGAAAACTGGATTCGTCACCCTTACCAGATTGGAGCTCTTTTGGACAAAAGTGGCAAAATCACAAAGATTGACAAGGTCTTGATTGATCAGCCTTCTGACTCTACAGACCACTTCCGCGACCCGCAAATTTTTAACTTTAAGGGGCAATATTATGCTATCGTAGGCGGGCAGGACTTAGAGAAAAAAGGCTTCGTCCGTCTCTACAAGGCTGTGGACAATGATTACACAAACTGGAAAGCTGTTGGTGACCTTGACTTTGCTAACGATCATACTGCCTACATGATGGAATGTCCAAATCTGGTCTTTGTAGGGGAGCAACCTGTCCTTCTCTACTGCCCACAAGGTTTGGATAAGGACGTTCTAGACTACGATAATATCTTTCCAAACATGTACAAAATCGGGGCTTCCTTTGATCCTGAAAATGCTAAAATGGTAGATGTGTCACAACTTTATAATCTAGACTATGGTTTCGAAGCCTATGCGACTCAAGCCTTTAACGCTCCAGATGGACGTGCATTGGCAGTAAGTTGGCTTGGGCTACCAGATGTTTCTTATCCATCTGACCGTTTTGACTACCAAGGAACCTTCTCCTTGGTAAAAGAACTCACTATCAAAGATGGGAAACTCTACCAATACCCTGTCGCAGCTATCAAAGAACTTCGTGCCTCTGAGGAACCCTTTTCAAATCGTACTCAAACCAATAACAGCTATGAACTCGAGCTCAACTTGAAAGCCAATAGCCAGAGCGAGATTGTCTTACTTGCTGATGAAGAAGGCAAGGGACTTTCAATCAACTTTGACCTTGTCAATGGACAGGTAACTGTGGACCGTAGCCTGACTGGTGAACAGTACGCCCAAGAATTTGGTACGACTCGTTCTTGTCCAATCGACAAGCAAGCTACTACTGCCACTATCTTCATCGACAACTCCGTCTTTGAAATTTTTATCAATAAAGGAGAAAAAGTATTTTCTGGTCGCGTCTTTCCGCATGCCAATCAAAACGGTATCCTCATCAAATCTGGAAAACCAACCGGAACCTACTATGAATTAGATTATGGTCGCAAAACTAACTGATGTCGCCAAACTTGCTGGCGTCAGTCCCACTACCGTCTCACGGGTTATCAATAAAAAGGGTTATCTATCTGAGAAAACCATTCAAAAGGTTAATGAAGCCATGCGAGAGCTAGGTTACAAGCCCAATAATCTAGCTCGAAGTCTCCAAGGAAAATCTGCCAAGTTGATTGGACTCATTTTTCCAAACATCAGTCATGTCTTTTATGCGGAGTTGATTGACAAGTTGGAACACCAACTCTTCAAAAATGGCTACAAGACCATCATCTGTAACAGCGAGCACGACTCGGAAAAAGAACGAGAGTACATTGAAATGCTGGAGGCCAATCAGGTCGATGGTATCATTTCTGGAAGTCACAACTTGGGAATCGAAGACTACAATCGTGTGACGGCACCGATTATTTCCTTTGACCGAAATCTATCACCAGACATCCCTGTCGTCTCCTCTGATAACTACGGTGGCGGGGTCCTCGCAGCCCAAACCTTGGTCAAGACAGGAGCCCAATCTATCATCATGATTACAGGAAATGACAACTCTAACTCACCGACTGGACTTCGCCATGCTGGCTTTGCCTCTGTTCTCCCTAAAGCACCTATTATCAATGTTTCGAGTGACTTTTCGCCCGTCAGAAAAGAAATGGAAATCAAGAATATCTTGACCCATCAGAAACCAGATGCGATTTTTGCTTCGGATGATTTGACAGCTATCCTAGTTATCAAAATCGCTCAGGAACTGGGAATTTCTGTTCCTGAGGAGCTCAAGGTCATCGGCTATGATGGGACTTACTTTATCGAGAACTACTACCCTCATTTGACAACGATTAAGCAACCTATGAAAGAGATTGCCCACCTCACTGTTGATCTTCTCTTACAGAAGATTGAAGGCAAGGAAGTCGCGACAACTGGTTATTTCTTACCCGTTACTCTATTACCCGGTAAAAGTATTTAAACACAAGAAAACTCAGACCGATTCGTCTGAGTTTTTTTATGATCTTAAATTTTCCAGATAGCGCTGGGCTATCTCTAGGTTAAAGGTTTTATCTGCGATGAGGCGCTCAACTAGGAGAGCAACTTCAGACTCACTAGCCCCAGCTAGGAGAGCTAAGGATTTTGCCTGCAATTTCATATGGCCTTGCTGGATTCCCGTACTCACCAAGGCTTTGAGGGCCGCAAAGTTTTGGGCAAGCCCAATGGACACGATAATCTGAGCTAATTCTTTGGCAGAAGGATTCCCCAGTAGTTCATGACTGAGGGCTACACGTGGGTTGAGTCCGATAGAGCCACCCTTGGTCGCTACCGGCATGGGTAGGGTCATCTCACCGACCAATTCTTCTCTTTCCATGTCCAGCGTCCATTGACTAAGACCTTGATAGCGTTCATCTCGACTGGCAAAGGCATGGGCCCCGGCTTCGATGGCACGCCAGTCATTACCAGTGGCAATCAAAATCGCATCAATACCATTAAAAATCCCTTTATTATGGGTAGCCGCTCGGTAGGGATCAACCTGCGCAAACTGGCTAGCCAAAGCTATTTTCTCCGCAATTTCTCGTCCTTGGTCCCTTTGGGGACTCAAGTAGCGAAAGGCGATACGACAGCTTGCAGTCACCAGAGAATCAGTCGCGTAGTTGGACAGGATCCCCATAAGACTCTGCCCTTGACTGAGTTCTTCTAAGACTGGTTTCAAGGCTTCCAGCATGGTGTTGAGCATATTGGCTCCCATGGCCTCCTGGGTATCAACATGGAGATAAACAACGAGAAAGTCTGTTTCACCTTTGATCTGCTCGACATGCAAATCACGCGCCCCGCCACCACGTTTGACGATAGAAGGATAGGCTTGATTGGCAAGTCCCAAGAGCTCCGCTTTCTTGCTGGCAATCTTCTCTTGCGCTATATCTGAATTAGCAACTTGATAAAGGGCTACCTGACCAATCATCTGGCGCTGATGAACCTGAGCAATAAAGCCACCTGCTCGCTTGATGATTTTGCTGGCATAACTGGCCGCAGCAACTACTGAGGGTTCTTCTGTCACATAGGGAACTGTGTAGTCCTGACCGTTCACCAAAAGTTCTGGAATGATCGAATAAGGCAGAGAAAAAGTTCCCACCACATTCTCACTCAGCTGGTCTGCAACAGCCAAACTGATCTGTTCATCCTGCTCCAGACTGGTTTGCTTTTCAGGACTAAGGAGCGCCTGAGCTTTCAACAACTCTAGGCGCTCATGGTATGTTTTTTTAGAAAATCCATTCCAACTTATCTTCATTATTTTTCAACCTTGCTATAACGGCGTTGGTGGTCGACAATTTCAACCAAGGCATAGTCTTGATGTTCATAGCCTGCAAATTGGGCTGAACCAGATTCATCTAACTGCACCTCTTCGAAGAAGACTTTTTCATAGTCTGCAACAGACAATGCTGTACGTTGTTTGAGTTTGCTCAAGCGATCCTTATCAAGGTAAGCCTCATAGCCTTCGACCAATTCACCACTAAAGAACTCTGAAACCGCTCCACTTCCGTAACTGTAGAGGGCAATTTTATCCCCAGCCTTCAAATTCTCTGCATTTTCCAAAAGGGAGAGAAGACCGAGGAAGAGGGAACCTGTGTAGATATTCCCAATCATCTGACTGTAGAGAATGGACTTATCAAAGTTTTCTTGTAAACTATCCTGTTTTTCTTTAGACAAAGTTTTGTCCATCATCTTGCGCAAGCCTTTTAGGGCCAACTTAGGATAAGGCAAGTGGAAACAGATGGCCGCAAAGTCATCCATCGTCCAATCATAGCGTTTCTTGTATTCATCCCAAGTAGTTGTCAGGCAATCAAGATACTGTTGGGTCGAGTACATGCCGTTTACATAAGGAGTGCTTGAATAGTTCGGACGCCAGAAATCCATGATGTCTCGCGTTTGAGCAACGTTATCATTATTAAAAGCCATAATACGTGGATTTTGCGTGATTAGCATCGCTACACTTCCAGCACCCTGAGTTGGTTCGCCCGGAGTTCCAACACCATACTTGGCAATATCACTGGCAATGACCAAAACCTTAGACTCTGGAGAATTTTCCACATGCAATTTAGCATAATGAAGGGCAGCTGTCGCTCCATAGCAGGCTTCTTTGATTTCAAAGCTACGAGCGAAAGGCTGAATGCCTAACAAGCCATGAACAAAGACTGCCGCTGCCTTACTCTGGTCAATCCCTGACTCAGTCGCCACGATAACCATGTCGATTTCTTCTTTTTCTTTATCTGTTAAAATAGAGTTGCTTGCACTAGCAGCCAAGGTAACAATGTCCTCAGTCAGTGGTGCAATACTAATTTCATTTAACAAGAGTCCCTTGCTAAATTTTTCGGGGTCAACTCCCCTTGCTTCTGCTAGGTCTTGTAATTTCAAGACATATTGACTGGTCGCAAAACCAATCTTATCAATACCGATTGTCATATTTACCTCTGTTTTTTCATTCATTGTAAAAAATCGTTTCATTCTATTTTATCACAAATAGGGGCAAAAGAGAGAAAAAAGACTTGATTCACCAAATCAAGTCTTTGCTTTGACAGCCTTAGGAGGAGATTCCTCTCTGTTTTCGGATGTAGTAATAGAGCTTTAAAATCACCGTTCCACTTGCCATTCCAATAGAAATAACGAGGGCTAACATAACCACCAAAGTCGCGCTGGCAAGGGCATGGCTGTAATCGCCTGTCACAAAGAAAGCTGTCGTTCGATAGGATAAATAACCTGGCACCAAGGGAGCAAGAATAGCCAAGACAAAAACCACTGCTGGTGTCTTATAGACAATACTTAAAATCTGGCTGATACAAGAACCAACCACCGCTGCGATAAAGGTCGCAACGATGACATTAGTTGGTTCTTTGAGCACGAGATAGAGGAGCCAAACACCCATCCCCAAAACCCCACCAGGTAGAAGCATGGAACGTTGGACATTCAGTACGATTAGAAAGTTTATAATGGCGAGCAAACTCGCCACTGCTTGGAGTAAAATACTTGTTAGAGTCATCTTATGTCATCAAAACCAGGGCGACAGAAGTGCCGGCCCCTAAAGCGAGGGTAATGAGCAGGGATTCAAACATCTTGCTCATACCAGAGTTGATATGATTGGTCATGATATCTCGAACCGCATTTGTCAGAGCAATCCCTGGAACAAAGGGCATGACGGCTCCTGCTATGATTAGGTCTGCCGTCGAAGGAAATCCAGTATAGCGAGCCCAGAACTGGGCAATCAAGCCAAAAACAAAGGCACCTGCAAAAGCTGTTACAAAAGGAATTCGGATAAACTTCTCGACATAGAGAGAGAAAGCAAAACCAAACAAGGTCGCAACGCCTGCTCCAAAAGCATCATAGACATTGCCGCCAAACATAATCGAGAAGAAAGGAGCACTGAGGGTTGCTGCTACAGTCACTTGGAACTTGCTATAAGGAAGAGCTTGATTTCTGATTTCCTTCAGCTTTTTAAAAGCTGTAGAAAGATCAATCTGGCCACCCACAAGTTCTCGTGATACTTGGTTGACATCACAGACTTTTTCGATGTTATAGGAGGATGAGGTTACTCGTTTCATACGAGAAATATTGGTGTTTTCAATCGAAAAGAAAATAGCTGCAGGCATGGCAAGAACATTGCAATCCACTATTCCCTGTGAATGGGCAATGCGAATCATGGTGTCCTCAACCCGATGAATCTCCGAACCACTTTTCAAGAGAATGGTTCCAGCTAGCATAATCACATCAATGACAGCATTTAACTCTTTTGATTCGTCCATTTTCTACTCCTATTTTCTGCTCCCTCTATTCTATCACAAAAGTTCATGAAAAAAAATCTTTGTCATGAAATCATGACAAAGATTGGGTTAATTTCGTTCATTACTTGACGTTCTACTGCCATCTGAAGAATCCGTTGTAGGGTTGCTACCTTGATTGTTACTCTGTGAAGGCGTCGTGTCTGTTCCTGGATTTCTGTGTTGAGACGAACTTGATGAAGAAGGAAGTGGTTTTGGTTTATAAATAGAAATCTTAACACGTGTTTTATTGAGATCTACCTTTTCTCCAGGTTTAGGTTCCTGACTAACAACTGTTCCTGCAGTAGTTCCTTCAGGAGCAGTCGATACTTCCACAACTTCGATATTAGCTTCTTTTACACCAACAATCTGAGTCAAATTGTTCTTAGTAAATTCGAGACTTGAACCAATGTAACTTGGCATCGAAACACTGGTCACCTTCTTAGCAACTGTCAATACAATACTTGTTGCCTTTGTTAGGTCGTAAGTACTTCCTGCAGCTGGGGTTTGCCTAATGACTGTTCCTGGATCGCTTTCGCTAGATTCCTCTTCCTCGATCTTGATAAGATTTTCTGGAACCTTTTTTTCTTTGAGCTCTGCGACAACATCCGAGGACTTACGTCCTACATAGTTACTTAGTTGGAAGGATTGCTTACCTGAAGACACGATTAGATTTACTTTGCTTCCTTCTTTTCGACCACTTCCAGCTTCTGGGTCTGTTCGAATGACGCGACCTTCGGCTACTGTCTCACTGGCCTCTGCCTTTTCTTCACCTACTTCAAAATTAGCCTTTTTAAGGGCTTCTTTTGCCTCTGCTACTGTCTGTCCCGATACATTTGGAATGGCAATAGTCGCCGGAGTTCGGGAGAAGATCCAAATCAAAGAGGCTGCAACTAGCAAGGCACTGGCCAGTAAAATCATGTAGCGAGCTTTAAACTTCCGTTTTTTCGCTGATTTTGGTACTGGTGCTTCATCTACCACCTGCTGAGTCTGCTCTTTTGATTGAGGTCGCTCTAATTGTGGCTTAGCCTTCGGAATAGAGGTTAGAGTGCTTTGTGGAACTTTAGGCAAGGTCTTGGTATCAACCTTGCTTGCCTCATCAAAGACTAGCTTTGGTTCTCCCCTACGATTGTGAGACAAACAACTCGACAAGTCCACATACATTTCTGATACAGACTGGTAGCGATCTGTCAATTTCTTGGCCGTTGCCTTGATAACGACATTTTCCAAAGCTTGTGGTACTGCTGGATTCTCAGCGATAACAGATGGAAGTGGTTTTTGGAAATGCTGGAGGGCAATAGTCACTGCACTATCCCCATCATAAGGGATATGTCCAGTCAACATTTCATAGAAAATAATCCCCATAGCATAGATGTCACTCTGCACAGTTGCCTTGGAACCACGAGCCTGCTCAGGTGAGAGATAGTGGACTGAACCGAGCATGGAATTGGTCTGTGTCAGACTGGTCTCTGCAAAAGCCACGGCAATCCCAAAGTCTGTAACTTTGGCAGTTCCATCTGGTGTCAAGAGGATATTTTGAGGTTTCAAATCTCGGTGGATAATCCCTCTCGTATGCGCCAGACGCATCGCCAAGAGAATCTGTCCCATAATACGGACGGCTTCTTCATTTGAGAGAGGGGAGTGTTCTTTGATATAACGTTTGAGGTCAAGCCCTGCCACATACTCCATAGCTAGGTACTGCTGACCGTCTTCCTCACCGATATCTGTTATTCGAACGATATGGGGATGATCCAGATCCGCCATGGCTCTCGCTTCACGTTGAAAACGTGCCACAGCAATCGGATCTGTCTGATAGTTAGTCCTCAGGACCTTAACCGCCACTTCTTCCCCGTCTAGGATCAAATCCTTGGCCAAGTAAACATCCGCCATGCCTCCTCGACCAATCTGTTTGACAATCCGATATCGTCCGGCAAAAATCTTGCCGATCTGGATCATTCTACTTCCTCCTCATTCATGTGAACAAGGGCAACCGTGATATTATCTAAGCCTCCTGCATTGTTTGCAAAACGAATCAAAGTTGCCGCCTTGTCTGCCAAGGAAATATCACTCGTTACGATATCGTAGATATCGCTTCCTGAGATCATATTGGTCAAGCCGTCACTGTTGAGCAAGAGGTAGTCTCCTGGCTCTAGGCTAACCATGCCAAAATCTGGTTGAATTTCATCTTTTTGCCCAATGGATTGGGTAATGATATTTTTCTGCGGATGAACTTCTGCCTCCTCTGGAGTTAGCTGGCCAGCCTTTAGCAGAGCATTAACCAAAGAATGATCACTTGTGAGCTGGCGATAATCTTCACCACGGATCAAACCGATACGAGAATCACCAATATGGGCATAAATAGCTTGATTTTCAATAATGGCTACTGCTTCAAGCGTTGTTCCCATCCCCTTATAGGCTTCGTCTTTCCCCATCTGATGAATTTTTTGATTTTCAAGTTCCAGATAGTGGGCAAACCATTCACGGATCTCATTGACGGTGTCGATTTGGGTATCAACCCAAGCCACGCCCAGATCTGTCACCGCCATCTCACTAGCGATATTGCCTGCACGGTGTCCTCCCATCCCATCAGCCAAGAGGATCATGGTGCGCCCTGCTCGGTTGACAAAGTGATTGACATAGTCTTGGTTATTTGTTCGTTTCTGACCAACATCTGTTAATAATGCTATTTCCATTGTGTCAGTTCCTTCCTAATCTGATATCTTGCGGAATTGGCTGATAAAGAATCCATCACTTCCGTACAATTCAGGAGTGATCAAGATACAGCCGTCCTTCAAAATATCCTTGCATTCGTGTTCTAGTTTAACCTGCTCGAACTCAGGATGACTTTCTAAAAATGCCTCAACGACGTGAAAGTTCTCCTCTGAGACGATAGTGCAGGTACTATACGTTATTATACCACCTTTTCGTAAGGTTTGACAAACACTACCTAGTATTTCCAGCTGAATTTGCTGTAATGATGCGAAATCCGCCGTTTCTTTATTATATTTGATATCTGGTTTGCGGCGCAAAAGACCAATTCCAGAACAAGGAGCATCTACTAAAATCTTGTCAAAAGAGTCTTTTTCAAAAAACTCATGCACTTTTCTAGCGTCCAATTTTTGCGTTTGCACTCGATCTGCCACACCCAGACGTTGGGCGTTTTCTTGGATCAAGTCCAACTTGTGATCGTAAAGGTCTAAAGCTGTAACCTTACCGTATGTGAGGTAAGAAGCCATATGGGCTGTTTTCCCACCAGGAGCGGCACAGGCATCAAGCACTCGCTCTTCTCCTTGTAAATCAAGAGTCGGAGCAACCAATTGACTAGACTCATCTTGGATGGTAATGGCCCCTTCTGCGAACAAATCATGTCCTGCAAAGTGACCTTGCTCCTTGACCAGACCAGTGGCTGCCAAAGGGGAATCAGCCGCCTCTAACAAAGCTTTGATTTCCTCTTTTCGGCTCAAGTCGGTCACCCGAATACTGGCCTTGTTTCGCACCAAGAGACTTTCAAAGATGGCTTGCGCTCGCTCTTCACCGTATTCTTCCTTGAGTTTAGACACCAACCAAACTGGGAGAGAATAGGCAATGGAATCACGTTTGTTTTTGCGTTTGATAGTTGCAATATCTGGCCACCCTTCTCGCAAGATACGACGAAGAACAGCATTGACTAGCTTTTCACTGCCTTTTTTACGGAATTTAGCTATTTCCACCGCTTCATTGACCACTGCGTGATCGGGAATCTTATCTAGAAAACGGAGTTGGTAGATACTCATAAGAAGCAAGATATAAAGCCAGTTATCTAGCTTGTCTCGGTCTTCGATAAAATGAGACAAATACCATTCTAAGGTGAGTTTGCGGGCTACCGTTCCGTAGACAATCTCTGTCACCAAACCCTTGTCTGCTGCTGAGAGTTGACTCCCTTTGAGGTGTTTATTTAAGGCAATATTGGAATATGCTTGATTGACAAAAACATCCTCTAACACTGCTAGAGCTAGATTTCTAGCCGTTTCTACTTTAGTCACCAAATCGTTCTCCTACAGTCAATGTCCGTCCAACTCCGTTGAGGAAGGATACGATGTCCATCTTAGGTTTACCAGCTGGCTGCACTTGTTTGAGGGATAGAGCACCTTCAGCCGTTGCAACGATCAATTCCTTTTTGCCAATTGAGAGGATCTCCCCTGGATTGCCCTGACCTTCTACTGGTAGGGCTTCATAAATCTTAAAGCGGTCGCCCTTAAGGAAAGTGTGGGCAACAGGCCATGGATTCATCCCTCGGATTTGGTTGAAGAGTTGACGGTTAGTCTTATTCCAGTCCAACTTTTCTTCCTCTGGCTTGATATTTGGCGAGAAAGTGACTTGGCTTGGGTCCTGAGGCACAGGTTTGATCTCCCCAGCAATATAGGCAGGCAAAGTATCCAAAAGCAAATCTCGACCAACTATGGCCAATTTCTCAAACAAGGTTCCAACGTTGTCATCATCAGTGATGGGAATACTGCGACGGGAAATCATATCCCCTGCATCCATTTCCTTGACCATTTCCATAATGGTCACACCAACCTCCTCATCCCCTTGAATCAAGGCATAATGAATGGGGGCGCCACCACGGTGTTTAGGAAGGAGGGAAGCGTGAACATTGACCGCAAAATCCATGCTATCAAGAAGTTTACTTGGGAGAAACTGCCCAAAAGCAGCAGTGATAATCCCATCTGCCCCTAAATTCATAATGGCTTCCATCTCAGGACTTCCAGATAATTTTTCAGGCTGGTAGATAGGAAGACCCGCTTCTTTGGCAGCCTGCTTGACTGGGGTTTCTTGGATCACTTTTTTACGGCCGACAGCGCGGTCTGGCTGGGTCACAACAGCTAGAATCTCGTAACGATTATCTGATAACAGACCCTTCAAAACTGTCGCTGAAAAGTCGGGTGTTCCCATAAAGATTAGTTTTGTCATTTCTTCTCCTTCTTATAAAAATTGCTGCGGTTCGTGGTCAATGCTGAGACGAAGCTCGCTATTTTCCCGTTCTTGAGTCAAGGCCAAGACCTGATTGAGGGTTGGACCCAGCTCATCTTCTAAACGGTATTTAATCAAAATTTGGTAATGATACAGGTTGTGGGTGCGGGCAATGGGTTTTGGTGTTGGTCCAAGGATTTTACTAGCGCCCGATAAACCTGAGCGCAAAATCCCCATGACTTCATAGGCACGTTTGACAACCTCTTCTTCTTTCTTGTGAGAGAGGGTAATCCCAATAGTGAAATAATAAGGCGGATAGCCGAGTTGGCGTCTTATACTCATTTCATAGGCATAGAAACCTTCATAGTCCTGTTCTTTGGCAAAACGAATGGCATAGTGCTCAGGATTGTAAGACTGGATCAAGACCTGCCCAGCCTTTTCCGCACGCCCTGCACGGCCAGCCACCTGAGTTAAGAGTTGGAAGGTTCTCTCAGAAGAACGGAAATCAGGTAAGTTTAGGGCCGTGTCCGCATTGAGCACTCCGACTAGTGTCACATTTGGAAAATCCAAGCCCTTGGCAATCATCTGAGTTCCCAGCAAGATATCTGCTTCCCCTCGCCCAAACTGGTCAAGAAGAGCTTGGTGACTACCTTTCTTACGGGTCGTATCCACATCCATCCGCAGAATGCGTGCCTGAGGAAAGAGTTCTGCAAGCTCATCGTAGGCTTTCTGAGTCCCCGTCCCGTAGTAGCGAATACTGCGGCTCTGACAGTTGGGACAGACATGAGGAATTCCCTTCGAAAAGCCACAGTAATGGCAGTTCATGGTTTTGGTATCCATGTGGAGAGTCAGAGAAATGTCACAGTTGGGACAACTATCCACAGTCCCACACTCCCGACACATAACAAAGCTAGAATAACCCCGACGATTGAGCATGAGGACTACCTGCTCTTTTTTATCCAGACGGTCTTGGATGGCCTCTAGCAAAGGAGGCGTAAAGTTTGATGTTTCATTCTGCCCGATATAGTCCCGAAAGTCAATCACTTGAACCTCAGGAATCGTAGCCAAAGGATTGGCCCGTTGGGTCAGGCGTAAGTGGTGATAGACACCTTTGCCGGCCCGCGCACGACTCTCTAAGCTCGGTGTAGCCGAACCAAGGACCAGGGCCGCTTGATTGTACTGGGCCCGTAGAATAGCGACCTCTCTCGCATGATAACGCGGATTGCTGTCTTGCTTGTAGCTAGCTTCATGCTCTTCATCGATAATGATGACACCGAGATTTTTCAGAGGAGCAAAGATAGCTGATCGAGCGCCAACCACAACTTGAGCATCGCCACGCTCGACCTTGCGCCATTCATCGTACTTTTCACCATTGGAAAGGCCTGAGTGAAGGATGGCTACTTTCTCACCAAATCGAGCAATGAAACGCTCTGTCATCTGTGGAGTCAAGGAAATCTCAGGCACCAGCAAAATAGCTGTCTTGACCTTGTCCAAGGCCCCTTGGATAATCTGCAAATAAACCTCGGTCTTCCCACTTCCTGTAATCCCTTGAAGGAGGAAGGGAGGCTGATGACTGCCAATTGCACTGACAACCGCATCACGCGCCTGCCTTTGTTCAGGATTCAGTTTCAAAGATGTACTTGCTTCAATACCTTCGAAATAAGCAGCTGAGCGTTGAACTTCCTTTTGGACTATGGTCACAGCACCTTGTTCGACAAAGAAGTTGACTTGCTCCCGCGAGTAGGACTCTAGCAAACTAGCCAAGGAAGCACTCTCAGGATGAGACAGCAGATAGTCTCTTAGCTCTGCCTTTTTCTTAGCACGCGCAGAAATCTCAATTCCTTCTAACTGCTCGACATGAACCTCATACCAAGACTGGGTCTTGACCTTCTTCTGATCGACAGCCTGGTACTCTAAACGGAGCAACCCTTTTCTGGTCAAGCGCATCATTTCTGCCTGCTTGGCTAAATCTAGAGAAGAAAAGGCTAGCGAATCTTCAGAACCAAACAAGCGCTCTTTGTCCGCCTGACTTAGGCCTTCTAGAGGATAGAGAATCTTGTCATAGCTGGAGTTTAAAAATCCTGGAAGCATGGCTTTTAGGATGGAGATTTTGTAAGAAAAGACAGACTTACGTAGCTCCTCAGCCAGCCAGAGTTGCTCCTGAGTCAAGACGGGAGAAAAGTCCAGCACTTCTGCAATCTCTTTCAAGTCCTGATCTGCCACCTCTTCATCCGACTGGGACTCCAAGCCAAGAACAATTCCTTGTATCAAACGATTGCCCTTGCCGAAGGGGACATGGACCCGCATACCGACTTCCAGCATTTCCAGAAATTCCTCAGGAACCTTGTAACTGTATGGCTGGTCCGTCTGCATCAAGGGAACATCCACGATAATCTTTGCGATTGCCATTTTCTCACCTCCTTCTTGTCAGTAAATTCTAGCAATAGAAAAAATAAGATTGAGTCCCCCCAACCTTAAATTTTTTCACCATCTTCTTTTTCTTTAGCGATTTGCTCTTTGATTTTCTTTTCTTCTTCTTCTTTGCGGCGTTTTTCTTCTTCGATACGGAGACGAACCGCTTCACGTTTTCCTTCTGGATCTGGGTGAATGGTTACATTTCCAGACTCGATTTCTTCCAAAGCACGAAGAGTTGATTTTTCAGACTTAAACTCTTGAGTTGCTGGCGCGCCTGCTTCTAGTTCGTGGGCACGTTTTGCTTCCAAGATTACGAGTGAATATTTTGATGGCACCTTGTCGAGCAAGGTATCAATAGAGGGTTTTAACATCATTTGCTTGTACCTGTTTCCTATAGTTTATCGAGTAGTTGGAGATTTTGGCAACATCTCCTGATAGTGACCAATGACACGGTCCACACGGAAGTGTTCTGCTTCGATCACACGCTTGACACGTTCAGCAGCGAGGGGCACCTGATCGTTGACAATGGCATAATCATACTCACGCATGAGAGCAATTTCTTCCTTGGCTTTTTCGATTCGTTGGGCAATCACTTCAGCGCTATCTGTTCCACGACCTACCAAACGATCTTGCAATTCATCCAAATCTGGTGGCGTTAAAAAGATAAAAACAGCATCTGGAACCTTTTTCTTAACCTGAAGGGCTCCTTGGACTTCAATCTCAAGAAATACATCGATTCCCTTGTCCAAAGTTTCATTGACATAGGTCAGAGGAGTTCCATAGTAGTTACCGACATATTCTGCATATTCCAACATCTGACCTTGACGGATCAGCTCTTCAAACTCTTCACGAGTACGGAAGAAATAGTCTACCCCGTCCACTTCACTAGGACGTTGCGCCCGTGTTGTCATCGATACAGAGTATTGAAATTGATTCTCAGAACTCTCAAAAATCTCTCTTCTAACCGTTCCTTTCCCAACTCCTGAAGGACCAGAAAAAACGATTAGCAAGCCTCGGTCTGCCATTATGTCTCCTTTAGTTAGTCTGTGAAATAAAGTGAAATTTCTCTCGGATACTGATGATTGCGTCAGTTATCCTTCTACAGTCTTTCTATCTAGTGTAACAAAAAAGCAGTAATTTTTCAACTGCTCTTTCTTATTTATTTAGCATAATCTACTGCACGAAGTTCACGGATCACGGTTACCTTGATATTTCCTGGGTAATCGAGATTGTTTTCAATTTTCTCACGAACTTTGTGAGCCAAGATTGTGACTTTGTCGTCTTTGATTTGTCCTGGATTAACCATGATACGGATTTCACGTCCTGCTTGAAGGGCAAAGCTATTTTGCACTCCTTCAAAGCCATTGGCGATTTCTTCCAAATCGTGGAGACGCTTGATGTAGCTTTCAAGAGATTCACTACGAGCACCCGGACGCGCTGCACTCAAGGCATCTGCTGCAGCAACGATCACTGCAATGACGCTTTCGGCTTCGACATCGCCGTGGTGGCTAGCAATAGTATTCACCACAACTGGGTGTTCCTTGTACTTACGAGCCAACTCCGTACCAATCTCAACGTGGCTACCTTCAACCTCGCGGTCAATGGCTTTCCCGATGTCGTGAAGGAATCCAGCACGACGGGCAAGAGCTGCATTTTCACCAAGTTCACTGGCGATGATACCAGATAACTTAGCAACTTCAATCGAATGACGCAAGACATTTTGTCCATAAGAAGTACGGAACTGCAAACGTCCCATGATCTTCATCAAGTCTGGATGGAGGTTTGGCGCACCAATCTCATAGGCAGCAGCCTCACCATATTCACGGATTTTATTGTCAATCTCTTGACGGTTTTTCTCCACCAACTCCTCGATACGAGCTGGGTGGATGCGGCCATCCTTGAGCAACATTTCCATGGTCATACGAGCAATTTCACGACGAATCGGATCAAATCCTGACAAGGTTACCACTTCCGGTGTATCGTCGATGATGACATCAACCCCTGTCAAACTTTCAAAGGTACGAATATTTCGACCTTCGCGTCCGATAATGCGTCCCTTCATGGTATCATCTGGTAGGTGAACTGTTGAGTTTGTTGACTCTGCTACATAGTCACCAGCGATACGCTGCATAGCCTGAACCAAGATATCTTTGGCAATCTTGTCTGAACGTTCCTTCACTTCTTGCTCAGCCTCACGAATGCGGCTAGCAATTTCCTTGGTTAAGTTTTCCTCTGTCTGAGCCAAGATAATATCTCGAGCCTCACTCTGGGAAAGGGAACCGATACGTTCAAGTTCAGCTTCTTTTTGTCTTTCGACTTCCTCTAATTGCTCTTCACGTGCATCAAGGTTTTTTGCTCTATCAGAAATACTTTGTTCTTTTTGTTCAAGTGTTTTTTCTTTGTTCGTCAAATTGTCGTCCTTACGGTCAAGGCTCGTAGCTCTCTCCGTCAAACGACTTTCAATTTGCTTGAGCTCCTGACGTTCTGACTTAAATTCAGCGTCCACTTCTTCACGGTATTTTCTGGCTTCCTCTTTGGCCTCCAATAGTGCTTCTTTTTTAAGAGACTTGCTTTCGCTCTTGGCTTCATTTAGCAATAAATCCGCTTCGCGCTCAGCTTGTCCTCGTAAATTAGTTGCTTCTTGTTCAGCATTTAGAAGCATCAACTCTGCAGCTTCTTGAGATGATTTCATCTTCGCTGAGATGCTGACATATCCAATGACTAAACCAATGATGACGGCAAAAACAGCAATCGCAAGTGTCATGATTTCCATGTTTTTACCTCATTAAATTTGTTTATCGAATGACATACATTCCTTAATATTCTATCATAAAAAACCGATTTCCACAAACCCAAATTGAAGAGTTTTGTGTGAATTTTAGGAGAAAGTTCTGAAATCCCCAAACAAACTTTCTAACACTTAAAAATGACATTTTCATTAAAACATACAATAAAAAAGCCTACCTTTCAGTAGACTTAGTTTGTTTCTTTTCTTATGGGAATTCTTCCAAAATTTTGCTCTGCTATACTTGGCTGTCCCAGTTGGTAAATCTGGTCTGCCTTTTGGGTCATGGCATCCCAATGTTCTTTGCCAATCCGGCTGACTAGATGGACCTGCTCTTTCAGAGACTTGAGGTGTTGTCTGCCTTTTTCAGTAAAGCCAAGAACATGGACGGCTTCTGGCAAGTCGCTTTCTCTGGCTTGCACTAGGATATAGGTCAAGAGACGTCGCACACGCGCCTTGGTGTAGCGTTTGGTCGCAACTGCCTCGACCAATTCTTCTACAGACTGAGCTGTCTTGATGGCAACCTTGATGCGCACTGCCATTTCTTGATTGACCTGATAGATGGTGGTTAGGTCTGGATTTGACAAGATTTGATAGCGGAGCAAGGGAAAATAGTCTACCCAGCTCACCTTACTGGCCTGCTCAAAGAGGTCAACAGTAGGCATAAAGCGTTCTAAGAAATCTTTGTCCCTCAGGTGCTGACGGAGGGCTGTCGCCGAGGCGAAGTCCACATCCTTGTCCACAGAATGATAACCCGCTCCCTGACGCTGAATCGGCTCAAGCTTGATGTTTTGTCCTGCAACCGCCTTGGCATAGGCCAGAGCAAGGACATGATTGGGCGTATTGCCTGAAAAATCTAGACCTGCAAATTCCTTCCACATGGCTTGGGTTTTCTGAGGATAGGAGAGGGAATCAGGAAGATTTTCCACAAAATTCTCCATCTCTTGACCACACTCTGCGTATAAGTCAGCAATTTTCTGATAGTCCAGAACTTCCTCCGTTCCAAAGGCTAAGGTATCAATCCCCAAACAAGCTAAGATATCCACAGCTCCTTGACCGAAGAAATCAGCTGCCTGAACACTGACTAGAAAGGGCAATTCCACTACCAGGTCTGCTCCATTCTCTAGCGCCATCTGAGCTCGTGTCCACTTGTCCACGATAGCAGGCTCTCCACGCTGCATGAAATTTCCAGACATGGCCACGATTTTCAGTCCCTTCGCCTGCTCAAGCAGGTATTTATGCCCATTATGAAAAGGATTGAACTCTGCGATAATACCTGTGATGGTCATGGTAATCTCCTACTACTAGACTTTACTTCTTATTATATTTATTAGATTCAACTATTTTAAAATCTCTATCTAATCGAGAAATTGTATTAAACAATTCCATAACATTAGTAACATATTGATCTGAACAATTTATCTCTTTAATAATAAACCTCAATTTTTTTATTTTATCCTTTTCTTTTGAACTAACAGCCAAATCTTGAAGTTGTTTCACAAGAATACTAACGCTATCAATATCATCAATGGAATCATTTTGAGCAATATTTCTTGTTTTTGTTCTCAAAATATTTTCTATAATTCTGATAAATTTAGGCCGTTCAAAATCTTCTAGTACCAAAATTGCAAGTGACAAATAAAGTAACTCTATATTTCCTTTCAAAGAATATATTACTTTGTATTCTCGTAGATACTTCTGAATCTTCTCTCTAATAAAACGCGTACGTTTCAAATTGTAATTTTCACTTTCATATATCACCTGAACAATCGAAATTAAAGATAACCCTATAGCTAAATAGAATTGAAATGCCGTATTACTGGAATCAGGCGAAATATCATTTACATTTCCTGTAAAAGCTATTCGAGCAATATACCAATTTAAAACAATTGAAGCTATCGCTATTATTAAAATAAATAAGTGATTCACTAATTTTCGACGACCTAATATCAAAATTATCAGATAGATAACTATCCAAAAAACTAAACTTATCGTCCATAAATAGTTATATGAAACATGACATGTTTTAAAAGCAGAATTCAAAAACAAAGAACAAACATAGCCTAGGATAGAAAAAAATGGCGAAATAAATATCCAAAAGATTATGCTGTTCGTACTTATTTTACCACCACTAGAAGAAGAAAAAAATCTCGTACTAAATCCTTGATATTCTTTCAAATTCATTGAAAAAAATCTCTTAAGCATAATACACTCTAATATGACCACAACCACAATCAAAAAGAATCCTAACATTATTACCTCAATCTATTTTGCCAAATCATTCAGGCATCCTACTTCTGCGCGACAAAAAACCAACGGGTAGTGGTTGCTGTTGGCTCCTTGTCCTCAAAGTCCGCATAGAGTTTGAAAGACTTGAATCCAGCCTGTTCCAGCAAAATATCATAGGTCAAAACCTCATAAGTTCGCTCCTCATGCACTTCATCGTGGCGACTAAAGGAACCGTCAGCCTCCTTGATAAAGAAGGTCAACTCATGCACGATGGAGTGAGGAGCTGCGTCCTCGTAGGTATCCCAGAGCATGGCAAAATCTTCTGCATTTTCATGGTAAGAATAGCCTGGAAAAACTTCATCTGTCTGGTAGGTCGAATGGACATCAAAGATAAATACCCCATCTTCGTTAAGGGCATTATAGACTTCCTTAAAGACGTCCCCAACTTCCACCTCATCCTGCATGTAGCAGATAGAATCCGAATAACAAGTGACAAAATCATATTTACCAGCCTTAGACAAATCCAGCATGTTGCCCTCAATAAAATCAATCTTTTGCTTGGCTGAAGTAGCTCTCTTTTCAGCAATCTTCAGCATATCCGCGCTCAAGTCCAGTCCAGTCACCTCAAAACCAGCCTGAGAAAAGCGCACAGACTGGATGCCTGTCCCACAAGCCAATTCCAAAAGCTTCTTTCTCTCCTTGGTCTTAGGCAAATGACGCTGCGAAAAATCCGTCCATTTATTGTATAAACTATCATCCATCACAGCATCGTAAACAGCCGCAAAGGTTTCATAAGTTGCCATAATTAAGATACAAAGAGCGTTAAAAGCAAGGAGAAAATAGGAAACTTTCTGCTGTATCGTCAGATACAAAGAAAGTTTATCTTTTTCTCGCAGCTTTTAGCTCGTGTTCAGTTTCGAGATGAACAAAACACGACGCCCTCACCTTTCTATCCATTTTTTCTATAATAAGCAAATAAACCCAGTTGACTGCAACTGAGTTCATCTTCTACGCCAGAGTTTCAGATAAATCTACTGAATCCGCCTCATGCCATAGTTTTTCAAGGTTATAGTGGGAACGCATTTCTTCTGAAAAGATATGCACGACGATTCCACCGAGGTCCAACAAGACCCAGCCTCCCGCTGCATCACCTTCGACATGGCTGCCTTTAACACCAGCATCAGCTACTTTTTCACGGATGTTATCAGCGATTGCGTCCAACTGACGGCTATTCATCGAGCTAGTGATAACAAAGTAGTCTGTCACACTGGTCAAATCTTGTACATCAAGTGCAAGGATATCCTCCGCACGTTTCTCATCAGCCGCTTTCACGACTAGTTCTAGTAATTCTTTTTCGTTCATTTAGTCCTCTTTCAAATAGTGCACAAAGGCGTTATAGGTTTCAAGGGTTTGGGGATAGATGGGAAATCCTTGATGAGCCAAATGCTCCACAGTTCGTGCCGTTTCATAGGCCACCGCCTTATTGAGCGATAGCTCAGCAATCTCACGCGCCACATCCACTCCCGGAAATGCTCGGTTATGCTCGATATAGTCTGCGACATAGACAACCTTATCTAAGTCTGTCATCTGACCAGCTCCGACTGTATGGATTTCAATGGCCCGCAGGATCTCAGAATCTTTCAAATTCAAATCTTCCTGAATCTTGTAGATGCCAACCATGCCATGCCAGACATTATTGCCCCAGTTTTTGAGGTCAGGGTCTAGCTGATAACGGGCAATCAAGTTTAGAAATTCCTGATCTGACAACTTTTTAGCATAGTCGTGGAGAAGTCCTGCTAGACCTGCTTTCTCACTATCCACATCAAAGCGCTGAGCCAGTTCTATGGCCGCACGTTCTACACCCAAACAATGGGTTAAGCGTTTTTCAGGTAGAAGCTCTGTCATTTTTTCCAACAAAGCCCCACGTGAACAGTTAATATAGTCTTGATAGGCCATCAGTAGATCCCCTCCTTCTCGATGTAGTCTAGCACTGGCTGAGGTAGGAGAAAGTTGGGTTTCCGACCTTGGGCAATGAAGTCACGCACCATGCTGGAGGAGATATCCATGAGAGGTACATCTACCCAGATGACTGGATAGGAAGTCCCTGCCTTGTAGCGTGGGCGCTGAACTCCAACAAACTGAACCATGTCGACCAGCTCATCAATTCGGTACCACTTAGGTAGATAGTCCACCATGTCAGCTCCGATAATGAAGTAATAATCCGTATCTGGATGTTGCTCTGTCAAAATCCTCATGGTGTCGTAGGTATAGGAAATGCCCTTGCGCTCTAGCTCAATGGTTTCAATGGCTAGACCTTCAATCCCCTCAATCGCTAACTTAAGCATTTTAAGACGATGGTGCTCAGGGATGGTTTCTTTTTTATCTACATGAGGTGGTTGGTATTCGGGCATAAGCAAGACCTGATCCAGTCCCAACTGTTGTCGTACTTGGTCCGCAACAATAAGATGGGCATTGTGAACGGGGTTAAAATTTCCCCCTAAAATCCCAACTTGTTTACGTTTTTTCTCCTTGATTTCTGGCTCCAACTCTACCTTGGTAAAGGGAGTCAATAATTCGATTGCCATAGGCTCGTCTTCCTTTAATTCTCTGTAAAAACAGTTGTTTGGAGTAGGTTTTAGATTTCTTTGACTTTTTTAGAAATCTTGCGATTTTCTTTCTTGCTAGATTGTTTAAATAAGATCAAGATGCGTCCGATTTTTTGGACAGTATCCGCACCGATTTCTTCTTCTAAAATTTCAGCTACTTCGTGGATGTTTTCATCTGTGTTTTGTAAGAGAGTAACCTTGATCAATTCACGTGCGTCAAGAGCCTGACGAACACTGGTTTTGATTTGGTCGTTGAGACCATTTTTCCCGATTTGGATAATAGGTTTGAGGGTGTGTGCCTGGCTGTTGAGGAAGGCACGTTGTTTTGATGTTAATGACATAATCTTTCTTCCTTTTTTGATAGTTATTTTAGGTGGTGAGGGACGGTCGGAACTAATTTTTCAAAGATTTCATCTTTGAAAAATGGATTTCCTGACCTCACAATTGAGCCTAAGTCTCAATTTTGCCCCTTGCCAATCTCAATCTAAAGATTGGCAATCACACCACGGCAATAACTATCTTTGTATGAGCTCACTTTGTTCGCTCAATAATTCTATAATGATACTTTTAAATAATTGCTTTTCGTGTAACGACTGCGACGCCTTCTGGTGCCCAGACGGCGACTTTGGCGTTGCCTGTTACTCGGATCCAGCCTAGTCCTGAGATGACTAGGTCTGTCTTGTCCTTGATGGTAAAGACATGCTGAACAAGCTTTGGAAAATCTTCTTTTTCCTTATTGTTAGGAGGTGTGAGGAGGGTTCCAAGGTGCTTGTCATAAAAAGCACTAGCGCCTTCAAGCTTAGTACGATGGAGTTTGAGTTCATTATCAAAGAAAGCTGTGAATCCTTGCTTTTCTCCTGATATAAAGTCAAATCGTCCTAGACCACCTAAAAACAGGGTTTGTTCCGGATTGAGCTGATAGGTTTTTGGCTTGATTTCCTTTTTAGGGCTGACATACTTGAGGTTTTTGGCCGTCAAGTAATGAGCCATCTGGTGACGATGGATGATTCCCGGCGTATCGTAAATATAAGATCCGTCGTCAAGTGGAATCTCGATCTTGTCCAAGGTTGTCCCTGGGAAACGCGAAGTCGTGATGACATTCTGGTCACCCGTGATTTCTTGGATAATGGCATTGATAAGGGTTGATTTTCCAACGTTGGTCACGCCAACCACATAGACATCACGTCCCTTACGGTAGTGTTCAATCTTGTCAATGACTTCCTTAATGGCATGTTTGTTTTGGGCTGAAGTCAGGACGACATCCACAGGGCGAAGACCTTCTTCGTGGGCACGCTCCATGAGCCATTGGCTAATCTTGCCCGGTTTAACAGACTTGGGTAGAATATCTTTTTTATTTCCAACCAAGAGGACATCATTGCCCGACACAAAACGTGGCAAACCTGGGATGACAGAGCCATTAAAGTCAAAGATATCAATGACATTGACCACCAAGGCATCACTGTCTCCCACCTCGTGCAAGAGCTTGAGGAAATCATCGTCTGTCAACTGGACATCCGTGATTTCATTGTAGTGGCGGAGACGGAAACAACGTTGGCAATAGACTTCGCCAGTCTCCAAACCTTTTTCGAGTGCTGATTGGGGAGTGAAGCCAAGACCAGCCTTGTCTGTCGTCTGAATGGTTGCTCCACAACCAATACAGAGAATTTCTTCCATAGTTAAATTCCTTTTTTATATGTAATCGGTCCGTACTTTTCAGTAATTTGCTTCATGACACGGCGCTCGCGAGCTCGGTTAATCTGCGTTTTGATGGAGTCGTGTTGGACCAAGGGTTTGACTAAGATTGAGCGAATGCCTGCACGATGAGCCGCTCGTATATCTGTCATGAGTTGATCGCCGACCATGACCACTTCATTTTTTTCGTAGTGAAATTCCTTCATAGCACGGTCAATCCCAAATGTGAAGGGCTTCAAGGCCCAATAAACGTAGTCAATCCCAAACTTCTCAACTGCTCGTTGAACCCGTTTTTTGGTATTATTTGAGACCACGATGACACGAATACCTGCGTCACGAAGGTCATGTAGCCATTGCTTCATCTCTGGCGTCCCATCAGGGTTGTTCCAAGCAATGAGGGTATTGTCCAAATCGACCAAAACAGCCTTGATTCCCTGCGCCTGCAGGCTTGGGACTGTCAGATCATAGACTGCTCCCACAGCAAAATCTGGCATATAATTTTCAATTGCCATTCTGGCTCCTTTTCTTTTTAATTTCTAGCAATTTTCTTTAAACATTGAGCTAAGACTGCCCATAAAATTAGACTGGCTAATAAAATATAAATCCAAGCATTCGGTTCATCTGTAAACGGTAAAGGAACATTCATTCCGAAGAATCCTGTAATAACCGCAAGGATAGCCAGCAAGACTGAGATAATGGTCAAAGTTGTCAAATTATCATTCAAATTATTATTTAGGATGTTGTTGTAAGAGGCTGAGAGTTGTTGCAAAACTTGAGAAATCAAGTCTGTCATCGAAACCAACTGATGGGCTTCAATCATAGCATCATCAAACTGCTCTCTTTCTACCTCATTAAGATTGCGATAAAGAGCATGCCCTTGGATATGTTCCAAGAGGAGACGATTTTGTTTGGCAGCAGCTGTCAGGTAAACCATACCGGTTTCCAAGTCAGAGAGGGCAAAAAGATTTTTTTTAGTTGTTTTTTGACGAAGAAGTGCACTGATTTCATCCTTACTTTTATCCATCTCTTCAATAACTGGATAATAAGCATTACTAATAATCTCTAAACTGGCAAAAAGAAATTTGTAGATGGAAATAATTTCATGGCTTTCAAGATAGGTCGCCATGCGTTTAATCACATAAGTATTCTTGTGATTGCTGATAGTAATCAGCCGTTGTTTTTCAACGATAAAGGTCATTGGAATCGCTTCATAATATTCTTTGTCTTTTTCTAAATCAAGAACATTATAAATGAAGGTTACCGTCCCCGTTTCACGGTTATAATCCATGTGGGCTCGTTCATTTCTATCTAGAGCATACTCGATGGTTTCCTTGTCCAATCCATAGATGTCAGAAAGATCTTCCATATTTTTAATCTTGTCCACATCAAGGTCTATCCAGGTACAATCATGACCTAGTTTTTTCTCTACAAATAGCATACTCTCTCCTTTACCAAACTCTTTCTATTGTACCACAAATCTGCCAAAATAGCAGACCTACTCTGTACGAGAGAAGTTGCTGACAACAGTGATATTTCGGTTGGGAACAAAGTGAAGGGCTTGGTCGTCACTGCGAAGTTGGGTCGTACGGATTCCTACACTGACAACCTTTCCAGATACGGTAATAGGACCATTTGTGAGGACCACTTCGTCGCCCACATCAAGCTGGCGTTCAAAGAGGATGAAGAAACCATTGATAACATCAGACAGAAAACCTTGTGCACCCATCCCAATGGCAACCCCAGCAATCCCTGCCCCAGCAAGGAGGCTGGAAACTGGCAAGCCCAAAATGGACAAGATACAGTAGATTAAAAAGAAATAAAGGGTGTAGTTAAAGATATTCTCAAGCAAACGAGAAATGGTCTTTTGTCTTCCTGCATCTCGATTTGAAAATTTAAGCGAGGGCTTGACAATCTTTCGTACAGTCGCATGAAGCATCTTTTTAGCTATATAAAATAGTAAAAACAAAATCAAAAGAGAAATCAGCTTGGTCAAGAGATTCTCTAAAATGGTTGTTAAATCAAGTTTATCAAAATAGCGTTGAAAAAAATCTTGCATATAAAACTCCTTTTTAGTATTATACCACAAATCATCCCGTTCAAATCCCTCATAAATATTCCGATATTCCCCCAAACTCAAAAAAAAAAAAGACTTGCCTCAACGGCATATTTATACTATAATCATAAACAATACATTTTGAAGGAGACTATTATGAAAAAAATCATTCGAGCCTGGAACAAGGCCAGCCTCATCAAACGTATCCTAATCGGCATGCTTCTTGGAGCCTCTCTAGGGCTACTTTTTCCTAGTCTGTCGGGGCTCGGCATTCTCGGTGACCTATTCGTTGGGGGTCTGAAAGCCATCGCTCCTGTCTTGGTCTTTACCCTCGTCGCAAATGCCCTCTCACAACATCAAAAAGGGCAAGATACCAATATGAAGACCGTTATTTTTCTCTATCTACTCGGTACCTTTGCAGCTGCCTTGATTGCTGTACTGGCTAGTTTTCTCTTCCCCGTCCAGATTACTCTCAGCAGTGCGAGCACAGAGATTGCCCCACCAGACGGCATCGGTCAAGTTCTCAGCAACCTCCTGCTGAATCTCGTGGACAATCCCCTCAATGCCATCGTCAAAGCCAACTATATTGGAATCCTATCCTGGGCTGTTGTCTTTGGACTTGCTATGAGAGAAGCTAGCAAAAACAGCAAGGAATTGCTCAAAACCATGGCAGGAGTAACTTCCAAGATTGTGGAGTGGATTATCAATTTGGCACCTTTCGGAATTATGGGCTTGGTGTTCAAGACCATCTCTGACAAAGGCATTGCCAGTCTAGCCAACTATGGGATGCTACTGGGACTCTTGATTGCTACCATGGCTTTTGTAGCTCTCATCGTCAACCCACTCATCGCCTTTCTCTTTATGAGGAAAAATCCCTATCCCCTTGTTTTGAAATGCCTACGTGTCAGTGGTATTACAGCCTTCTTCACTCGTAGCTCTGCCGCCAATATCCCTGTCAATATGAAACTCTGCCAAGACTTGGGACTGAATCCTGACACCTACTCTGTTTCTATCCCCCTTGGCTCCACTATTAACATGGCTGGCGCAGCCGTAACCATTAACATTCTGACTCTAGCTGCAGTCAATACGCTAGGAATCTCTGTCGACTTTGGTACAGCTTTTGTACTCAGTGTAGTGGCTGCTATTTCTGCCTGCGGAGCTTCTGGAATCGCTGGCGGATCACTCCTCCTCATTCCCGTCGCTTGTAGTCTCTTTGGGATTTCAAATGACGTTGCTATGCAGGTAGTCGGAGTTGGTTTTGTCATCGGTGTCGTCCAAGATTCCTGCGAAACGGCCCTAAACTCTTCTACCGACGTCCTCTTTACAGCAGTAGCTGAGTACGCGTCGGCACGTAAAAAATAGATTTTTTAAGACAAGTCTTCCAAGCCTTGTCTTTTATACTCTTATTCTAGTATTATAGGAAATTCTCATGTCTATAACCCAACGTACGACAAAACTGATCTTAGCGACCTGCCTCGCTTGTTTTCTAGCTTATTTTTTAGATTTATCATCAGCGGTTTCAGCTGGAATTATCTCCCTCTTAAGCCTATCCGACACGCGCAGAAGCACACTGAAATTGGCACGTAACCGCCTCTTTTCCATGCTCCTAGCACTGGCTATCGGTGTTCTAGCCTTTCAACTGACAGGCTTTCACATCTGGAGCCTCGGGCTCTATCTGGCTCTCTACGTGCCCCTAGCCTATAAAATGGGTTGGGAAATTGGCATCACCCCTAGCAGTGTCTTGGTCAGTCATCTTTTGGTACAAGAGTCTACCTCTCCAGAGCTCTTGCTCAATGAAGTACTCCTCTTTCTCATCGGGACGAGCTTTGCTCTATTGGTCAACCTTTATATGCCCTCTCGTGATAAAGCCATCCAAAGCTACCACCTTCAAGTCGAAGAAAAGTTAAAAGGCATCCTCCTTCGCTTTAAGTACTATCTGTCGAGGGGAGACGGACGCAATCAAGCCCAACTCGTTGACCAATTAGACAGACTCCTCGATGAAGCTCTCAAACTGGTCTATTTGGATCACTCAGACCACCTCTTTCACCAGACGGACTACCATATCCACTACTTTGAGATGAGGCAACGGCAAAGTCGTATCCTGCGAAATATGGCCCAGCAGATCAATACTTGTCACCTAGCCGCAAGTGAAAGTTTGATCTTGGCCCAGCTCTTTTCTAAGATTGCTACCCAGCTAAGCCAGACCAATCCTGCTCACGATCTACTTGATGACATCGAACGCTATCTGCAAGTCTTCCGCAATCGGAGTCTCCCTAAAACACGTGAGGAGTTTGAGACCCGTGCCACCCTCCTGCAGCTACTACGCGAAGCCGAAACCTTCATTCAGGTCAAGGTCGATTTTTATCAGAAATATGGAAACTAGAAAAACCTCAGAAGAATTCATGTAACATGATTTCTCTGAGGTTTTTAATTTACCTTTGACTTCAATTACCTTTACTATATGAAAATAAATCCAAATTCCACGAATCAAAATCATTCGGGGACTTTTCCTAATGAAGTGTTTAGGGGAGCTGCCATAGCGGTTACCGATTGTTAGATTACGACACTGAGTTTGGCAAATCGATTCTATTTGACAAACGTAGTTAGTAAGGCAGTTAGAATAACCTTATCATCGAACTGTTACGACGTAAAGTTTTACGAATCCATAATATTCGTAAAACTTTACTAGTGGAGCGCCTAGCCAAGTTCAATAGTAACTTGGCGTTAGTTACTTAGATTGTTACACAATCATCAAAATTCAGTTTCCTACGACACGAAGAGGCGAAAACGATTATTTTTCGCCGATGAGTTAGTGAGGCAGTTAGCTAGTTCGCCAAATAGCGACTAGCGTCCAACAATTAGGAACTTTAGTTCCAATTGTTGGTACTGAGTTACATCTTCTCTTCCAACTCTACGTCTGGGTACTTATCCGCAAACCAGCGGAGGGCAAAGTCATTTTCGAAGAGGAAGACAGGTTGGTCAAAGCGGTCCTTAGCCAAGATATTACGACTAGATGACATGCGTTCATCCAAGTCCTCAGGCTTGATCCAACGAACAGTCTTTTTACCCATCGGGCTCATGACCACTTCCGCATTGTATTCATTTTCCATACGGTGCTTGAAGACTTCAAACTGAAGTTGACCTACAGCGCCCAGCATGTACTCGCCTGTTTGGTAGTTAGTATAAAGCTGAATGGCTCCCTCTTGTACCAACTGCTCAATTCCCTTGTGGAAGGATTTTTGCTTCATGACGTTCTTAGCAGAAACTTTCATGAAAATCTCAGGGGTAAAGGTTGGCAGTGGTTCAAATTCAAACTTGTTTTTTCCAACCGTCAAAGTGTCTCCAACCTGATAAGTACCTGTATCGTAAACCCCGATGATATCTCCTGCTACAGCGTTGGTCACATTCTCACGACTTTCCGCCATAAACTGGGTAACATTCGAAAGCTTGGCACCCTTACCAGTACGAGGCAGATTGACACTCATCCCACGCTCAAATTCGCCCGATACAATACGGACAAAGGCGATACGGTCACGGTGTCGAGGGTCCATGTTGGCTTGGATTTTAAAGACAAATCCAGAGAAATCCTTGTCATAAGGGTCCACAATTTCGCCATCTGTTTTCTTGTGTCCATGTGGCTCTGGAGCAAATTTCAAGAAAGTTTCGAGGAAGGTCTGCACACCAAAATTTGTCAGGGCTGAACCGAAGAAGACAGGTGTCAATTCTCCAGCAAGAATGGCCTCCTCTGAGAATTCATTTCCAGCTTCATTCAAAAGCTCAATATCTTCCTTAACTTGTTCGTAGAAAGGATTGCTGCCAAAGAGCTTGTCCCCTTCTTCCAGACTGGCAAAACGCTCATCCCCTTTATAAAGTTCTAAACGTTGGTTATAGAGGTCATACAAGCCCTCAAAAGCTTTCCCCATCCCGATTGGCCAGTTCATAGGGTAGCTGGCAATCCCTAGGACTTCTTCTAGTTCTTGCAAGAGGTCCAGTGGCTCACGACCGTCACGGTCCAGCTTGTTCATAAAGGTAAAGACGGGAATCCCACGGTGCTTCACAACCTCAAACAATTTCTTGGTTTGGGCCTCGATACCCTTGGCAGAGTCCACGACCATGACCGCAGCATCCACCGCCATCAAGGTACGATAAGTATCTTCTGAGAAGTCCTCGTGCCCTGGTGTATCAAGGATGTTGACGCGCTTACCATCGTAGTCAAACTGCATAACAGATGACGTGACCGAAATCCCACGTTGTTTCTCAATATCCATCCAGTCAGACTTGGCAAAAGTCCCTGTTTTCTTTCCTTTAACCGTACCAGCCTCACGAATCTCGCCCCCAAAGTAGAGCAACTGCTCAGTGATAGTTGTTTTCCCGGCATCCGGGTGGGAGATGATGGCAAAGGTACGACGTTTCTTAATTTCTTCTTGAATAGTCATAAGTTCTCTTTCTTTGATTTTCTATTTTTAGTTGTTTCAGTAGCTAAGAATGATTTTTACATTGGATTTTACTATTCCTTTCAACTCTCCATTATATCGGATTTTGGGGAGTTTTTCAATTGCTCATCCGATGAAAAAGGTAAGCTAGAGCACAGATTTCACCTGATTTCTCTTTTTCCACCGTTTCTTGAACAAGATATCAAAGAGAAGCAAAGCTAGAGAAAGAATAACCGACACAAGGAGGTACTTTATCCATAGAGGAGCATTCGAGATAAATGGTGTATCTCTTAAGAGGCCATAATTTCCACCAGTCAGCTGATTAACCCCAATTAGAAAGAGATTGAGAACAAAGGTGTAGGCTACTATCATATATTTCTTGAGTAGACTCTTGTCATAGTGATTCATCAAGTAGACCAAGGAATTCACCAAAAGGGTATAGTGTCCAATCAAAAATGAAAAACTGGTGATATGGGGGAAATCATAGGGGTCAAAAACGGGGTAAACCAAGGCAAAGACCGCTCCACTTGCTCCTAAGAGGGCAAAGTATTGCTTGCTCCGCCATTTATCTGGCAAGAAAACCACCGCAAACATAGCCAAACGACAATGATAAAATGGAAGGCTATTAGAAAATGGAATCCCAAAACCAACATACCAACTATATAGGGCTAGTAACTGGAGGATCTGAATCCCCTTAAACAAGCGGACGAATTTCGGATTTTTGTGATAAGCAAGTGCTCCATAAATACAAAGCACTAAGACAAGCATCATAACCCCATACCAAAAGAGCGAAATGGGAGGAGGAACGGTTTGGAATCTTGTAAAAAAATTATGTAGCATATTTTCTATCCTAACTCATCTTTCGAGGAATTCTTCCTACATTAATCTCTAGTCTCACTCAATTTTTCTTTTAGTTTAACTATTATAGCGAATTAAAAGCGATTTTTCAATTTCTATTTCTTTTCAGTTTGCCTTAGCTTATTTATAGGAAAATATGGTAAAATAGAACAGACTAAAAATCATCATTTCACGAAAGGATGCAAGATGAAAATTACGCAAGAAGAGGTAACACACGTTGCCAATCTTTCAAAATTAAGATTCTCTGAAGAAGAAACTGCTGCCTTTGCGACAACCTTGTCTAAAATTGTTGATATGGTTGAGTTGCTGGGCGAAGTCGACACAACTGGTGTCGCACCTACTACAACCATGGCAGACCGCAAGACCGTACTCCGACCTGATGTGGCCGAAGAAGGAACAGACCGTGATCGCTTGTTTAAAAACGTACCTGAAAAAGATAACTACTATATCAAGGTACCAGCTATCCTAGATGATGGAGGAGATGCCTAATGACTTTTAATAACAAAACTATTGAAGACTTGCACAATCTCCTTGTCTCTAAGGAGATTTCAGCAACTGAATTGACCCAAGCAACACTTGAAGATATCAAGTCTCGTGAGGAAGCCCTCAATTCATTTGTCACCATCGCCGAGGATCAAGCTCTTGCTCAAGCCAAAGCCATTGACCAAGTAGGAATTGACGCTGGTAATATCCTTTCAGGAATTCCACTTGCCGTTAAAGATAATATCTCTACAGATGGTACCCTCACAACTGCAGCCTCAAAAATGCTCTACAACTACGAGCCTATCTTTGATGCGACAGCCGTTGCCAATGCCAAAGCTAAAGGTATGATTGTTGTTGGGAAAACCAACATGGACGAGTTTGCCATGGGTGGTTCTGGTGAGACTTCTCACTACGGTGCCACTAAAAACGCTTGGGATCACAGCAAGGTTCCTGGTGGTTCATCAAGTGGTTCTGCTGCAGCTGTAGCGTCAGGGCAAGTCCGCTTGTCGCTTGGTTCTGATACTGGTGGTTCCATCCGCCAACCTGCTGCCTTCAACGGGATCGTTGGTCTCAAACCAACCTACGGAACGGTTTCACGTTTTGGTCTCATTGCCTTCGGTAGCTCGCTAGACCAAATCGGACCTTTTGCACCAACTGTTAAGGAAAATGCCCTCTTGCTCAACGCTATTGCCAGCGAAGATGCTAGAGACTCTACTTCTGCTCCTGTCCGCATTGCCGACTTTACTTCAAAAATCGGCCAAGACATCAAGGGCATGAAAATTGCTTTGCCTAAGGAATACCTTGGTGAAGGAATTGACCCAGAAGTTAAAGAAACTATCCTGAACGCGGCCAAACACTTTGAAAAACTCGGTGCTATCGTCGAAGAAGTCAGCCTTCCTCATTCTAAATACGGGGTTGCCGTTTACTACATCATTGCTTCATCAGAAGCTTCATCAAACTTGCAACGCTTTGACGGTATCCGTTACGGCTACCGCGCAGAGGATGCGACTAACCTTGATGAAATCTATGTAAACAGCCGTAGTCAAGGTTTCGGTGAAGAAGTAAAACGCCGTATCATGCTGGGTACTTTCAGCCTTTCATCAGGTTACTACGACGCCTACTACAAGAAGGCTGGACAGGTCCGTACCCTCATCATTCAAGATTTCGAAAAAGTCTTTGCGGATTACGACTTGATTTTGGGACCAACTGCTCCAAGCGTTGCCTACGATTTGGACTCCCTCAACCACGACCCAGTTGCCATGTACTTGGCAGATCTTTTGACCATCCCTGTCAACTTGGCAGGTCTTCCAGGGATTTCGATTCCTGCTGGATTTGCTCAAGGTCTACCTGTCGGACTCCAATTGATCGGTCCTAAATACTCAGAAGAAACTATTTACCAAGCTGCTGCTGCTTTTGAAGCATCAACAGACTACCACAAACAACAACCCGTGATTTTTGGAGGTGACAACTAATGAACTTTGAAACAGTCATTGGACTTGAAGTCCACGTAGAGCTTAACACCAATTCAAAAATCTTCTCACCTACTTCTGCCCACTTTGGAAATGACCAAAATGCCAACACTAACGTGATTGACTGGTCTTTCCCAGGAGTTCTGCCAGTTCTCAATAAAGGTGTTGTCGATGCCGGTATCAAAGCTGCTCTTGCCCTCAACATGGACATCCACAAAAAGATGCACTTTGACCGCAAGAACTACTTCTATCCTGATAATCCCAAAGCCTACCAAATTTCTCAGTTTGATGAGCCAATCGGTTATAACGGCTGGATTGAAGTGGAGCTAGAAGACGGTACAACCAAGAAAATCGGTATCGAACGTGCCCACTTAGAGGAAGATGCTGGTAAAAACACCCACGGTACAGATGGCTACTCCTATGTAGACCTCAACCGCCAAGGAGTGCCCTTGATTGAGATCGTATCTGAAGCTGACATGCGTTCTCCTGAAGAAGCCTACGCTTATCTAACAGCCCTAAAGGAAGTCATCCAGTACGCTGGCATTTCTGACGTTAAGATGGAAGAAGGTTCTATGCGTGTTGATGCCAACATCTCCCTTCGTCCTTATGGTCAAGAAAAATTCGGTACCAAGACTGAGTTGAAGAACCTCAACTCCTTCTCAAATGTTCGCAAGGGTCTCGAATACGAAGTGCAACGTCAAGCTGAAATCCTTCGCTCAGGTGGCCAAATCCGCCAAGAAACACGTCGTTACGATGAAGCCAACAAAGCAACCATCCTCATGCGTGTCAAGGAAGGTGCTGCAGACTACCGCTACTTCCCAGAACCAGACCTACCACTCTTTGAAATCTCAGATGAGTGGATTGAGGAAATGCGAACAGAATTGCCAGAGTTTCCAAAAGAACGCCGTGCTCGCTACGTATCTGACCTTGGTTTGTCAGACTACGATGCTAGCCAGTTGACAGCAAACAAAGTCACTTCTGACTTCTTTGAAAAAGCTGTCGCCCTAGGTGGTGATGCCAAACAAGTCTCTAACTGGCTCCAAGGTGAAGTCGCTCAATTCTTGAACGCAGAAGGCAAAACTCTCGAACAAATCGAATTGACACCAGAAAACTTGGTTGAAATGATTGCCATCATCGAAGACGGCACTATCTCTTCTAAGATTGCCAAGAAAGTCTTTGTCCACCTGGCTAAAAATGGCGGTGGTGCGCGTGAATACGTTGAAAAAGCAGGTATGGTCCAAATCTCAGATCCAGCTATCTTGATTCCAATTATCCACCAAATCTTTGCGGATAACGAAGCTGCCGTTGCCGACTTCAAATCAGGTAAACGCAACGCAGACAAGGCCTTCACAGGATTCCTTATGAAAGCTACCAAAGGTCAAGCCAACCCACAAGTTGCCCTCAAACTCCTTGCACAGGAATTGGCGAAGTTGAAAGAAAACTAGACAGAACAAAACCAGCCCTAAGGTTGGTTTTTTCTTCTCTACCAACTCCCAATAACTATTTTGGCTTTATTTCCAGAGTATTTTATGGTAAAATGAAGAGTAATAATATTTATTAAAGAGGTAAAAACATGATTGAAGCAAGTAAATTAAAAGCTGGTATGACATTTGAAACTGCAGACGGAAAATTGATCCGCGTTTTGGAAGCTAGCCACCACAAACCAGGTAAAGGAAACACGATTATGCGTATGAAATTGCGTGATGTCCGTACTGGTTCTACATTTGACACAAGCTACCGTCCAGAGGAAAAATTTGAACAAGCCATCATCGAGACTGTCCCAGCTCAATACTTGTACAAAATGGATGACACAGCCTACTTCATGAACACAGAAACTTACGACCAATACGAAATCCCTGTAGTCAACGTTGAAAACGAATTGCTTTACATCCTTGAAAACTCTGATGTGAAAATCCAATTCTACGGAACTGAAGTAATCGGTGTAACTGTACCAACTACTGTTGAATTGACAGTTGCAGAAACTCAACCATCTATCAAAGGTGCTACTGTTACAGGTTCTGGTAAACCAGCAACGATGGAAACTGGACTTGTCGTAAACGTTCCAGACTTCATCGAAGCAGGACAAAAACTCGTTATCAACACTGCAGAAGGAACTTACGTTTCTCGTGCCTAATCTCTAGAAAGAGGTCATTCTATGGGAATTGAAGAACAACTTGGCGAAATCGTTATCGCCCCACGTGTACTTGAAAAAATCATTGCTGTTGCTACTGCAAAGGTAGAGGGCGTACACTCTTTTTCAAACAAATCAGTATCTGATACCCTTTCAAAACTTTCACTCGGCCGCGGCGTTTATCTTAAAAACGTGGACGAAGAACTCACAGCAGATATCTACCTCTACCTTGAGTACGGAGTAAAAGTTCCTAAGGTAGCTGTTGCTATCCAAAAAGCTGTCAAAGATGCAGTCCGCAATATGGCTGATGTAGAACTCGCTGCTATCAATATCCACGTTGCAGGTATTGTTCCAGATAAAACACCAAAACCAGACTTGAAAGACTTGTTTGATGAGGACTTCCTCAATGACTAGTCCACTATTAGAATCTAGACGTGAGCTCCGTAAGTGTGCCTTTCAAGCTCTTATGAGTCTTGAGTTTGATACAGACGTCGAAACTGCTTGTCGTTTCGCCTACACACACGATCGTGAAGATACGGATGTGCAACTCCCAGCCTTTTTGACAGAGCTCGTTTCTGGTGTTCAAACTAAAAAGGAAGAACTAGACAAGCAAATCACACAACATCTAAAAGCAGGTTGGACCATCGAGCGTTTAACACTCGTGGAGAGAAATCTCCTTCGCTTGGGAGTTTTTGAAATCACTTCATTTGACACTCCACAGTTGGTTGCTGTTAACGAAGCTATCGAGCTTGCAAAGGACTTCTCAGATCAAAAATCTGCCCGTTTTATCAATGGACTGCTCAGCCAGTTTGTAACCGAAGAACAGTAAACAAAAAAAGTGTTTGACAATTATCAAACACTTTTTTCTTTGCCTTCCACTATCTAAAAAAGTGGTAATAGACATAATTATAAACAAAAATCCAGATAGGTTTTGCATAAATGAGAAAGTTGAAAAAACTATGACAGAGAATGGTCAATCGAAGATTGTCGGTAGAACGATAAACAAGGGCAAAAAAGAAACCAATCAGACTATAATATAATAAACTAATTGGGTCCCGGTGAGATAGTATCAAATGACTAAGTCCAAAGATAAGGCCTGATAAGATGACATCTAAATAGTACTTTGACTTAGTAAAGAAGGTGTTCATAAAATAACCACGGTCAAGCGTCTCTTCCAAAATAGGACCAATAACGACTGTTAAGATAAAACTAAGAACTGTAGATAGAACAGTTGGTTGTCCATTTGAAAGTACCACCGCAAAATAGACATCATGAATATTCCTATGATTAATCAAATGAGCATAGCGTACCCAAAAATTACCGAGAATCTGGTAAACCACATAACTTGCAAATAAATAGAAGACAAATGACCAGTTCCAGCTCTTTTTCTCAAAGATAAAGAGCATCTTTTGCTTTTTTAACCACCAAATTAATAGAAGGAAACTTCCTACTAATCCTATTGTTAAAATAAGAGAATAGGCATCAGCGCCTAACCCTAAAATGATTGCCGCATACAATCCAATTGTTTGTGGTAAATAGGTAGATAGTAAAATAATAAGCAAAAATATTCCAAACTGTCTTAGTTTCTTTGTGTTTCTCATCGTACTTTTTTTGAAAGATTATCCTGCTCGGAAGCCGTACTTCCAAGCATCCCTATAAGAATTAAGTGCCCCTTGCCCCATATAGGAAGCAAATTCTCTATAATATAACCATCTACCATATCCATCTTCCCAAACAGCAAGACTACCTGAAGTTTGCTCTAAATCCTCAGATGAAAGAACTGTAAATGTTTCTGTACCTGTCGTTGCAAGTATCTCCTTAAAATAGATTGTTGTAGGCTTGCATTTATAGTATAGTTCTTTTTTGTCTATTTTATAGTCCATCTCCTCAACTGTCAATTTTTCGTCCTGAAATGTATGTTCTCTAGAAAAAATGCTAGAACCTTTACTCAGTTCTAGCTTTCTTTTTAGTATTTTCTAAACCGTTGGTAACGTTCTTCGAGGAGCTGTTCCAAGGCTAATCCTTGCAAGCGGTCAAGCTCTGCACGCAATTCATTTTTAACACGAGCTTGCAGTTCCTTACTGGAAAGCCCTGCTTCTGAGATTACCTTGTCAACGATCCCCATTTCTAGGAGTTCGTGTGAAGTGATTTTCATCAACTCTGCCGCTTCCATGGCACGGCTTCCATCCTTCCAAAGGATAGAGGCAAAGCCTTCTGGGCTGAGTACAGCATAGATCGAATTTTCCAGCATCCAGACACGGTCAGCAACGGCTAGTGCTAATGCACCTCCAGACCCTCCTTCACCGATAATAATCGCGATGATTGGAACCTTGAGGTCGCTCATTTCCATCAGGTTTCGAGCGATTGCTTCCCCTTGTCCACGTTCCTCAGCTCCAACACCTGGGTAAGCTCCAGCAGTGTTAATGAAGGTTACAACTGGACGACCAAATTTTTCTGCCTGTCTCATCAAACGAAGAGCCTTGCGATAGCCTTCTGGATGGGGTTGCCCAAAGTTCCGTTTGAGGTTATCATGAAGACTCTTCCCCTTTTGGATACCGACGACTGTGACCGCTTGGTCACCTAACCAGCCAATTCCACCAATGACCGCACCATCATCTCGGAAAGAGCGGTCTCCATGCAATTCGATAAATTCATCGAAGATTCCACTGGCAAAATCAAGGGCTGTCAAGCGACTTTGCTCGCGTGCCTCTCTGACTATTTTTGCAATATTCATCCGCGACTTCCTCCATGCAATCTCACTAATTTAGCAATTGTTTCTGGTAGATCTCTACGTTTGACAATTGCATCAACAAATCCATGTTCAAGCAGGAACTCTGCTTTTTGGAAGTCATCCGGCAAGGTCTCACGAACTGTATTTTCGATAACACGACGCCCTGCAAAACCAACTAAACTCTGGGGCTCTGCTAGGATAATGTCACCTTCCATAGCAAAAGAAGCTGTCACTCCGCCTGTTGTCGGATCCGTCAAAATAGTCAGGTAAAAAAGTCCTGCCTTGGAATGACGTTGAACTGCCGCAGAAATCTTAGCCATCTGCATCAAGCTCATGATTCCTTCTTGCATACGGGCTCCACCGGAAGCTGTGAAGAGTACGACTGGTAAGTTTTCTATCGTCGCATACTCAAACAAGCGCGTGATTTTTTCACCCACAACGGTTCCCATAGAAGCCATGATAAAGTTAGAATCCATGATTCCAAGGGCAACTTTTTGCCCCTTGATGTTAGCTGTACCAGTCAGGACAGCTTCATCCAGTCCTGTTTTTTCACGCATAGTAGCAAGTTTTTTCTGGTAGCCAGGAAAGTTTAATGGATCTTGAGTTTCAATACCCGTAAACATCTCTACAAAGCTGTCAGAATCAATCGTCAAATCCAAGCGTTCCTGAGCTGAAATACGGAAAGTATAGCTACAATGGGGACAAATTCGTTCGCTCCCAAGATCCTTTTGGTAAATGGTGTGTTTACAACCAGGACACTGGGAGAAGAGTTCATCCGGAACCTCAGGCTTGGCTTGTGGTTTCTGCCTTACGGAACGGTTAGGATTGATCCGAATATACTTATCCTTTTTACTAAATAGAGCCATAACTCCCCCTTTTAGTTCTCATTCTGTTTGAAAGTCTATTCTTTTTCTTGGTATTTTGGCAAGAAAGTTTCCATCAAGAAGGAAGTATCGTAGTCACCAGCGATAACTCGGCGGTCTGAAATCAGATCCAACTGGAAGTCTGCATTGGTTTGCACTCCTTCAATATCAAGTTCATAAAGTGCCCGTTGCATCTTCATCAATGCATCAAAACGATTCTCCCCATGAACAATGATTTTAGCAATCATACTATCATAGTAAGGAGGAATGGTATAACCTGGATAAACTGCTGAGTCCACGCGCAAGCCAACTCCACCACTTGGTAGATAGAGATTGGTAATTTTCCCTGGGCTTGGAGCAAAGTTAAATGCTGGATTTTCCGCATTGATCCGGCACTCGATAGCATGACCTCGTAGGACGATATCTTCTTGTTTGAAAGGCAAGGGTTGCCCGGCAGCAATGCGAATCTGTTCCTTCACGATATCCACACCTGAAACAAACTCTGTGACTGGGTGTTCAACTTGCACACGAGTATTCATTTCCATGAAGTAGAAATTGCCACTCGCTTCATCGAGAAGAAATTCAATCGTCCCTGCATTTTCATAGCCTACAGACTCTGCTGCACGAACGGCTGCAGCACCAATTTCATTACGAAGGGTTTTGCCAATCGCAATGGATGGGCTTTCTTCTAAGACCTTTTGGTTATTCCGTTGGAGTGAACAATCCCGTTCACCAAGATGGACAACATGACCCTCTTGGTCCGCAAGAATCTGAACTTCGATATGACGAGCTGGATAAATCACACGCTCAAGATACATTGCGCCATTTCCAAAGTTGGCCTTGGCTTCACTGGATGCTGTTTCAAAGGCCGCGACCAAGTCTTCTGCCTTTTCAACCTTACGAATCCCTTTTCCACCACCACCTGCCGATGCCTTGAGCATGACTGGGTAGCCAATCTTTTCTGCAACTGCAAGTGCCTCTTCAGCCGTGTGAACTTCACCATCAGATCCTGGGATAACTGGAACCCCAGCCTTGATCATTTGCTCACGCGCATTGATCTTATCTCCCATGGTATCCATTACGGCTCCAGAAGGACCGATGAACTTAATTCCCACTTCATCACACATAGTAGCAAACTTGGAGTTTTCGCTAAGAAATCCAAAACCTGGGTGGATGGCTTCTGCCTCTGTTAGGACTGCAGCAGATAAAATCGCATTGATATTGAGATAAGATTCTGTCGCCTTACCAGGTCCGATACAGATAGCTTCATCCGCTAGAAGTGTGTGAAGAGCTTCCTTATCAGCAGTTGAATAGACTGCTACGGTCGCAATGCCTAATTCACGCGCAGCTCGAATAATGCGAACCGCAATCTCACCACGATTGGCAATTAAAATTTTACGAAACATGGAGAACCTCCTTAGTTTCCAATTGCAAAGGTAAGAGTACCACTCGCTGCAAGCTTGCCATCTACTTCAGCCTTTGCTTCAACCACGGCAATGGTACCACGACGTTTGACAAAAGTAGCCGTCATGACTAATTGATCACCTGGTACAACTTGCTTCTTGAACTTAACCTTGTCCATTCCAGCGTAGAAGACTAACTTTCCTTTGTTTTCAGGTTTGGACAATTCCAAGACACCAGCAGTCTGAGCCAAGGCTTCCATGATAAGAACACCTGGCATGACTGGGTATTGTGGAAAATGGCCATTGAAGAAAGGTTCGTTGATGGTGACATTTTTAATGGCAACAATGGTATCCTCGCTCACTTCCAAGACACGGTCCACTAGGAGCATAGGGTAGCGATGGGGTAGAGCTTCTTTGATTCCTTGAATATCGATCATTTGATACGTACCAATCCTTTACCGAACTCAACCATTTCTTCATTTGAAACGAGAATTTCTGTCACCACGCCATCCTTAGGTGCAGGAATCTCATTCATGACTTTCATGGCTTCGATGATCACCAAAGTCTGACCTTTTTTAACACTGTCTCCAACTGTGACAAAGGCAGGTTTATCTGGTCCAGCGGCCAAGTAAGCCACCCCTACAAGTGGACTTTCAACGACATCACCCTCTGGAGCAACCGTCGTTTCAGCTGGTGCTGGTGCTTCTTCCACAGCACTCTCTACTGGAGTTGAAGGGGCAGAAACTACTGGACTTGCAGCTACTGCAGTTGGCGCTGGAGCAACTTGAGCTGGCGTTTCAGAAGTCATTCTTGCTTCATTCTTACTGAACTGCAATTCGTCCTGTCCATTTTTATAAGAAAATTCTCTCAAACTTGATTGGTCGAATTGAGCCATCAAGTCCTTGATCTCATTTAAATTCATAATTATTTATTCTCCCAACGTTTGAAAGCAAGAACCGCATTGTGTCCACCAAAACCAAAAGTGTTTGAAATAGCATAAGGGATTTCTTGCTCCAAGCCTTGTCCATAAACGACATTCGCTTCGATATAGTCTGACAATTCACTTGTTCCAGCTGTTTTTGGCACGAAGTTATGGCGCATGGCTTCGATTGTAGCGATGGCTTCTACCGCTCCTGCAGCCCCAAGCAAGTGTCCTGTAAAGGACTTGGTTGAAGATACAGGTACTTCTTTACCAAGAACAGCTACGATTGCGCCACTTTCTCCTTTTTCATTAGCAGGAGTTGAAGTTCCATGGGCATTTACATAAGCCACTTGCTCTGGAGAAATTTCTGCTTCTTCCAAAGCCAGTTTAATAGCCTTAATCGCGCCTTGGCCTTCTGGATGTGGGGAAGTCATGTGGTAAGCATCACAGGTATTTCCATAACCAACCACTTCAGCTAAGATAGTCGCACCACGTTTTTCAGCGTGTTCCAGACTCTCAAGAACCAGCATTCCAGAACCTTCTCCCATGACAAAGCCGTTACGGTCTTTATCAAATGGAATAGAAGCACGGGTAGGATCTTCTGTCGTAGAAAGAGCTGTCAAAGCTTGGAAACCGGCAATGGCAAATGGAGTGATAGAAGCTTCTGATCCACCAACTAACATGACATCTTGGAAACCAAACTTGATAGAGCGGAAGGCATCCCCAATGGCATCATTTGATGAGGCACAGGCTGTATTGATTGATTTACAGATACCGTTTGCTCCGAAACACATAGCAACATTTCCTGAAGCCATATTTGGTAAGGCTTTTGGAAGTGTCATTGGTTTAACGCGTTTTGGACCTTTTTCATGAAGACGGATAATCTGATCTTCGATTTCTTTAATTCCCCCAATACCAGAAGCCACGATGACACCAAAGCGATCTTTATCGATTGCTTCTACATCAAGATTTGCATTTGTCACCGCTTCTTGAGCCGCATACAAGGCATACAAAGAATAGTTGTCAAAACGGTTGGTATCTTTTTTGACAAAGTATTTATCAAATGGGAAATCTTGGACTTCTGCTGCATTGTGCACAGCAAATTCGCTGTGGTCAAACTTAGTGATTTCTCCAATTCCAATTTTCCCAGTTTGCAAACTGTTCCAAAATTCTTCTGGAGTATTTCCGATAGGAGAGGTCAATCCGTAACCTGTTACTACAACTCGATTTAGTTTCATCTGTCTTACCTATATCTTTCCTTATTTTTTACATGCTAAGTCCGCCATCAACAGCGAGAACTTGTCCAGTCAAATAATCCTGTCCAGCCAGGAACACTGTAGCATCTGCGATATGTTCTGCTTGTCCAAAATGTTTCATTGGGATTTGAGCCAATGTCGCTTCCTTGACCTTATCAGACAAAACAGCAGTCATATCCGATTCGATCATCCCTGGTGCAAGAGCATTTACGCGTACATTGCGATTGGCAACTTCACGTGCTACTGACTTGGTAAAACCAATCAAACCAGCCTTGGAAGCCGCATAGTTGGCTTGTCCGATATTTCCCATCAGACCAACCACACTGGACATGTTGATAATTGCTCCTTCACGCGCCTTGATCATCTGTTTCAAGACTGCTTGAGTCATGTTAAAGGCACCTGTCAAGTTGATCTTAATCACTTTTTCAAAGTCTTCTTCGGTCATCTTGAGCATAAGCGTATCTTGAGTGATCCCAGCATTGTTGACCAAGACATCAACAGAACCGAGTTCTGCAATTGCTTGATCTACCATACGTTTAGCATCTGCAAAGTCTGAAACATCACCTGAGATTGGGACCACCTTGACACCGTAGTTTGAAAACTCAGTCAGCAATTCTTCTGAGATTGCTCCGCGGCTATTCAAGACTACATTAGCACCTAGTTGGGCAAATTTGTGAGCAATGGCAAGTCCGATACCACGACTTGAACCTGTTACAAAGACATTTTTGTTTGTAAGTTGCATTCTATTTCTCCTATTTCCTGTTGTATTTTGTGGGAGAAGGGATCATTAGTTTCCTAACAAAGCATCCAAGCTTGCTTGGTCTTCAACGTTAGCTAGCTGAGCTGTTTTATCGATTTTTTTGACAAAGCCTGATAGGACCTTACCAGGACCAATTTCAATAAAGTTGGTTACCCCAGCATCCTGCATCACAGCAATACTTTCATAAAAACGAACAGGTTCTTTTACCTGACGCGTCAAAAGCTCTTGGATTCGATCTTTTTCCATAACAGCAGCTTCCGTATTGCCGACTAGCGGGCAAGTAAAGTCAGAGAAACTCACTCCCTCAAGAGCTCCAGCTAGTTGCTGACTGGCTGGCTCAAGAAGGGCTGTATGGAAAGGACCAGATACATTTAAAGGAATCAATCGTTTTGCTCCTGCTTCCTGCAAGAGTTCAACTGCGCGGTCAACCGCAGCCACCTCACCACCGATAACGATTTGGCTTGGGGTGTTGTAGTTAGCTGGAGTCACTACTCCAACTTTAGAGGCTGTTTCACAAGCTTCCTCAATCACTTCAACTGGAGTATTAAGAACGGCAACCATCTTACCAGAGCCTGCAGGTGCAGCTTCTTCCATATAAGCACCACGCTTAGCAACCAAAGCAACTGCATCCTCAAAGTCCAAGGCACCACTTGCTACAAGAGCAGAATATTCCCCAAGAGACAATCCTGCTACCATATCTGGCTGGCAGCCCTTTTCTTTCAATAGTCGGTAAATAGCAACCGAAGTCGCTAAAATAGCTGGTTGCGTATAGCGAGTCTGGTTTAACTTGGCTTCTTCCTTATCAATCAAATCACGAAGGTCATAACCCAAAACCTGACTGGCTTGGTCAATTGTTTCCTTGACGATAGGATAGCGATCATAGAGATCACGCCCCATCCCTAGATACTGAGCACCTTGACCGGCAAATAGAAAGGCTGTTTTAGTCATTTCTTACAACTCCTGCCCAACGAGAGGCTTCTTCTTGAATTTTCTTGGCTGCGCCATAATATAGATCTTTTAGGATTTCTTCGACAGTTTCCTCTTTAGAAACCAAACCAGCGATCTGACCTGCCATGACGGATCCACCTTCTACATCTCCATGAACAACGGCTTTAGCAAGAGCACCAGCTCCCATTTGTTCAAAGATTTCCAAGTCTGGATTTTCTTGTTTAAAGGCATCTTTTTCAGCCTGCTCAAAGTCACGTGTCAACTGATTTTTAATGGCGCGAACAGCATGTCCAAAATGTTGAGCTGAAATAGTCGTATCGATATCACGCGCTTTTAAGATTTTTTCCTTGTATTTTGGGTGGGCGTTAGATTCCTTAGCTACTACGAAACGCGTACCAACTTGAACGGCCTCTGCACCAAGCATAAAGCCTGCAGCGACACCTTCACCGTCCGCAATTCCTCCAGCTGCGATAACTGGAATTGAAACAGCTGCAGCAACTTGGCGTACCAAGGTCATGGTTGTCAACTTACCGATGTGTCCACCGGCTTCCATTCCTTCTGCAATAACTGCATCTGCACCAATTTTTTCCATACGTTTTGCCAAAGCAACACTTGGAACAACAGGAATCACTGTAATTCCTGCATCATGGAAACGAGCCATATATTTACTTGGGTTTCCTGCACCAGTTGTAACCACCTTGACCCCTTCTTCAATCACGAGATCAACGATGTCTTCTACAAAAGGTGACAAGAGCATGATGTTGACACCAAAAGGTTTGTCCGTAAGTGATTTGATTTTATCGATATTAGCCTTTACGACCTCTTTAGGTGCATTTCCACCACCGATGATCCCTAGACCACCAGCTTTTGATACCGCACCAGCCAAGTCACCATCCGCAACCCAGGCCATTCCTCCTTGAAAAATAGGATAATCAATGTTCAATAATTCTGTAATACGTGTTTTCATAGTGCCTCCATCATTCCTTGCTTACGTAATAGTTCGATGAGCTTATCGTTTGAGTTTCAAACTATTACCTAAACAAGAGGGAGTGGGTTTCCCCTACTCCTTCTAGTAATATGTTAATTATTTTGTTTGCTCTTCAACGTAGGCAACCAAGTCACCAACTGTTTTCAAGTTATCTTCTGCTTCGATTTGAATATCAAAAGCATCTTCAATTTCAGAGATTACTTGGAACAAGTCCAATGAATCTGCATCCAAATCATCAAAAGTAGATTCAAGTGTTACTTCTGATGCGTCTTTCCCAAGTTCTTCAACGATAATTTCTTGTACTTTTTCAAATACTGCCATGATAGGACTCCTTTAAAATATAAAAAATTTATAACTATGTGTTTACCACATGATTACCTAGATTGTAAGAATGAGTGTGCCCCATGTCAAACCTCCACCGAAGCCTGATAGGAGAATCGTCTGGCTACCATCTAAACGAATCTTGCCATTCTCCACACACTCTGAGAGCAAAATCGGGATACTTGCTGCACTGGTATTTCCATACTTCATCATATTGGCAGGAAGCTTGTCTCGGTCTACACCGATCTTCTTAGCCATCTTATCCAAAATGCGGATATTTGCCTGATGAAGCAAGAGATAATCCAAGTCCGATGCTGCGATTGGACTATTTTCAATAGTCTCTTTGATTGATCTAGCAACATCTCGATTTGCAAAATCAAAAACTGCTCGTCCATCCATCTTCAAAAAAGCAGGAACTGCCTCTTGATCTGAGAAGGGCGAAGTCAGAGCCGTTTGACCATAGGTCAAACACTCGCTCCGAGAGCCATCCGTATAGAGACTTTCCACAAGGAAGTGACGTGTTTCGCTCACTTCCAAGAGAACCCCACCAGCACCATCCCCAAAGAGAACAGCTGTCGAACGATCTGACCAATCAACTGCCTTGGATAAGGTTTCAGCCCCGATAACAATCCCTTTCTTGAACTGTCCAGAGCTTAAAAACTTTTCAGCAGTTGAGAGAGCAAATACAAAGCCACTGCAAGCTGCCGTCAGATCAAAGGCAAAAGCTCTATGAGCTCCGATATTTGCCTGAACCCGAGCCGCCGTAGAAGGCATCATCGAGTCTGGGGTAATCGTCGCTACAATGATAAAATCAATCTGATCCGCTTTTATGCTCGCCTTAGCCAGCAAACTCTTGGCAACTTCTGTCGCCAAATCACTCGTTGACTCCGTTTTTGAAATATGTCTCTGTTTAATTCCTGTACGGCTTGAAATCCACTCATCGCTTGTATCCATGATTTGGGCCAAGTCTTGATTAGTGACCACTTGCTCTGGAACATAATGAGCAACCTGGCTTATTTTTGCAAAAGCCATTATTTCAAATCCTCCAAAAATTGATAAAGATTAGTCAAGCCCCTGCCCATCACTTCTATTTCTTCAGAACTCATGCCATCGATAATTTTCTCGACCATGGCCTTGTGGAAACGTTTATGAAGGCGGTGAACCAAACGACCTTTCTTTGTCAAATGCAGGTAGACCACACGACGATCCTGATCAGAACGAATGCGCTCAACATAACCTTTTCTTTCGAGATTATTCAAGCTGGTCGTAACAGTTCCAAGAGTGACCATCAGTTCTTTGGAAACCTTACTTGGTGTCACCTCTGGGAACTTGCCAATCACATCAATCGTGTGCATTTCTTTGATGGAGATGTCTTTGAAACGACTACCTCGTAAGCTAACCTCCTCAATCACAAGGACATTATTAAAAATAGATGTTAAATACTCATTCACTTGTTGGTAGTCCAAAGCATTCCCTCCTTCTCAAAAAAACTTTTGTATTCAAAACATTTGACACAAAAAGTATATCAAACTTCAAAGAATTGTGCAAGTATTTTTTTATTTTCCTGAAAATTTTGGTCGTCTTCTTTCAGAATGAGCTCGGACTCCTTCTTTAAAATCTTCAGTCAAAGACAAAGATTCTTGCAGTTTTAATTCCAATTCAGCATAATTCTGCCAATCCTTAAATTGGCTTTCCCAAACTAGCTTCTTAATGGCTGCATAGGAATTTGCTGAGCCTCGTCTTAATTTCTTCAGAACTTGTTCTCTTGTCTTTTCTAGCTTATCTGCCTCGCAGACACGGTATACCACGCCCCATTCCAGTGCTTTTTCCGCAGTCAAAGCTTCTCCTGTCATGGCAAGTTGCGCAGCTCGTGTTACCCCGATACTACGACTCAAGAGATGGATTCCACCAGCGTCTGGCGCCAATCCCACTCCAACAAAGGCTTGGATAAACTTAGCCTTATCAGTCGCCAAACAAAAATCGACTGCCACTGCCATATTGGCTGCAGCGCCAGCAACCGCTCCATCTACCTCCATCAAGACAGGTTTAGGAATTTGCTTGATTTTATATGAAATTGTATTGACTAATTCTGCAATCTTATTCAAAGAAGGAATGTCATCCTCATCCACTGCACGCTTCATCTCAACCAAATCTCCTCCAACTGAAAAGACCTTCCCATTAGCGTTAATCAAGATAAACTGAACAGCTTGATCCTGTTCTGCTAAGGTTAAAGCTTCTAAAATCTCCTCACACATTGGGATATGGAAACCATTTGCAACTTCGGGACGATTCAAAGTAATGATAGCAAGATCATCTAGGATCTGATATAGGATATGATTCATAGCTTCTCCTTTTATAAGGTGATAAAATTATTTCATTGCCAAAGTATACCTTTTTTTAGATAAAGAGGCAAGAGAAAACCAATCGAAAGTGTCTCGGCTGATCAAAACGCTCACTTTATCCTAAAGACTATACTATTTTCTTCATTGAAAAAAGCCCCTCTTTCTGCTATAATCGTATAAAATACTTACTTGAGGAGTCCCTATGAAGGTTGTAAAATTTGGCGGAAGCTCTCTTGCCTCTGCTAGTCAGTTAGAAAAAGTTTTAAACATCGTTAAAAGCGATAAAGAGCGCCGTTTTGTGGTCGTTTCTGCACCGGGTAAACGCAATTCTGAGGATACCAAGGTTACAGATGCCTTGATCAAATACTATCGTGACTATGTAGCGGGAAATGATATCAGCAAGAGCCAAAACTGGATCATCGATCGCTATGCGGCTATGGTGAGTGAACTAGGCTTAAAACCATCAGTTCTAGAAAAAATTTCTAAAAGCATCCGTGCCTTAGCGACTCTTCCCATTGAGGAAAATGACTTTCTCTATGATACCTTCCTAGCGGCTGGAGAAAACAACAACGCCAAACTTATTGCAGCCTACTTTAACCAAAACGGCATCGATGCGCGCTATGTTCACCCTAGAGAAGCGGGAATTATCGTAACAAGCGAACCTGGGAATGCTCGCATCATTCCATCTAGCTATGACAAGATTGAAGGCTTGGCTGACAGCAACGAAGTCCTTGTTATTCCTGGTTTCTTTGGGGTCACTAAGGAAAATCAAATCTGTACCTTCTCCCGTGGTGGATCCGACATAACTGGTTCCATCATCGCTGCCGGTGTCAAAGCCGACCTCTACGAAAACTTTACAGATGTCGATGGTATCTTTGCTGCCCATCCAGGTATCATTCACCAGCCTCATTCTATCCCTGAATTGACCTACCGTGAAATGCGTGAGTTGGCTTACGCTGGATTTTCAGTTCTTCATGATGAAGCTCTGCTCCCTGCCTACCGTGGGAAAATTCCTCTCGTTATCAAAAACACCAATAACCCTGACCATCCGGGTACTCGTATCATTCTAAAACATAGCAGTGATAAATTCCCAGTCGTTGGAATAGCTGGTGATTCTGGCTTTGTCAGCATCAACATGTCGAAATACCTCATGAACCGTGAAGTTGGATTTGGTCGTAAGGTTCTGCAAATTCTCGAAGATCTTAACATCGGATGGGAACACATGCCAACAGGTATCGACGATCTTTCGATCATTCTCCGCTCCCGTGAGTTGACTCCTATCAAAGAAGAAGAAATTCTGCGTCAGCTCGTTCAAAAGGCTGAAGTGGACCATGCCGAAATCGAACATGACCTTTCAATCATTATGATTGTCGGAGAAAAGATGAAGAGTCATATTGGGGTAACTGCTACTGCAACACGTGCTTTGTCTGAGAATAAAATCAACATCCAGATGATGTCCCAAGGTTCAAGCGAAGTTTCCATCATGTTTGTTGTCAATAAAGATCAAGAAAAGGCAGCTATCAAGGCTCTCTATCATGCCTTTTTCGATGAAAGTAAGGAAGACTAATCATGGCCCAATCTCTCAATAAAGTCATTGACCTGCAAACTACTGGGACATCTTACCTCTCTATCTCTGGAAAAGTTGGAAAATTTCTAGTTGGGGATCAAGCCTTAGAGTTTTATCCTGATGTTAACGTCGAACAATATATCCAAATTCCCTGGTCCAGCATTCAGCAAATCGGAGCCAACGTAAATGGCCGCAAAATCAGCCGTCACTTTGAAGTCTTCACTGATCAAGGTAAATTCCTCTTTGCCTCAAAAGACTCTGGGACTATCCTCAAAATCGCTCGGGAAAAATTAGGAAACGACAAGGTCGTGAAACTTCCGACTCTGCTCCAGACCATTGGACAAAAATTTAAAAATCTATTTGCAAAAAAGTAGAAACTTTAGTATAATCATAGCAACGGATAAGTAGGTTATCCTCTTCTTTCAGAAAGTCTGCGGGTGCTGCGAGCAGATAGGAGGGATAGGTGAAATTCTACCGTTATTCACAATTAAATACAGAATCAAGTGCACACCTGTGAAGTTGGATGGAACCGTGGCCCTGCCACTCCAACGCTTTGTTAGGTGTGCTTTTTTCATAAAGGAGTTCTTATGTTAGATATCAAACGTATTCGTACAGACTTTGATGCTGTCGCTGAAAAATTGGCTACACGTGGTGTAGATGCTGCAGTCTTGAACGAGATGAAAGAAATCGACGCTAAACGTCGTGACATCTTGGTCAAGGTCGAAAATCTCAAGGCAGAACGTAACACAGTTTCTGCAGAGATTGCTCAAGCCAAGCGCAATAAGGAAAATGCTGATGACAAGATTGCTGCTATGCAAGCTCTCTCTGCTGAAGTAAAATCTCTCGATGCTGAATTGGCAGAAATCGATGCTAAATTGACAGAATTTACCACTACTCTTCCAAACATCCCAGCTGACAGCGTTCCTGTTGGAGCTGATGAAGATGACAATGTGGAAGTTCGCCGTTGGGGAACTCCGCGCGAGTTTGACTTTGAACCAAAAGCTCACTGGGATCTGGGTGAAGACCTCGGTATCCTTGACTGGGAACGTGGTGGAAAAGTGACTGGTGCTCGTTTCCTTTTCTATAAAGGGCTTGGCGCTCGTTTGGAACGTGCCATCTATAACTTTATGTTGGATGAGCATGGCAAAGAGGGCTATACGGAAGTCATCACACCTTACATGGTTAACCACGATTCTATGTTTGGTACTGGTCAATATCCAAAATTCAAGGAAGATACTTTTGAACTCAGTGACACCAACTATGTCTTGATTCCGACCGCTGAAGTTCCTCTGACCAACTACTACCGTGATGAAATCCTTGACGGAAAAGACCTGCCAATCTACTTCACTGCTATGAGTCCATCTTTCCGTTCTGAAGCGGGTTCTGCTGGTCGTGATACACGTGGCTTGATCCGTCTGCACCAATTCCACAAGGTTGAAATGGTCAAATTTGCCAAACCAGAAGAATCTTATGAAGAATTGGAAAAAATGACAGCCAATGCTGAAAATATTCTTCAAAAACTTAACCTTCCGTACCGTGTGGTTGCGCTCTCTACTGGAGATATGGGCTTCTCAGCTGCCAAAACGTACGACTTGGAAGTTTGGATTCCAGCCCAAAATACCTACCGTGAAATCTCAAGCTGTTCAAATACAGAAGATTTCCAAGCTCGTCGTGCCCAAATCCGTTACCGTGATGAAGCCGATGGCAAGGTGAAGCTGCTTCATACCTTGAATGGTTCTGGACTTGCAGTTGGACGTACAGTAGCCGCTATTCTTGAAAACTATCAAAATGAAGATGGTTCTGTGACCATTCCTGAAGTTCTTCGTCCATACATGGGTGGTGCCGAACTTATCAAACCATAAAAAAAGGTTTAGCTAGATAATAGCTAGACCTTTTTTCGTAACCAAATTAGATAACCGCTCAAGACAAAGAGTAAAATAATCAGGCAAAGGAGGGTTTCCACAAACACTAGATAATCTAAGATAGGCAGTTTTACAATTCCTTGAGCTATTTTAAGCGATGTAGCTGTGATGATGGTTGGGAAGGTTAAGGCTGAGAAGGCTGGTTGAAAGCCTTGTTTTAAAATATTAGGCAAGCGAGTCAAAACGAAGATGAAAAACGACTGAGAGACAAGCATCAGCAGTAACAAGGCCCAGGTCGGAAGAGTAACTCCACCGATACGCACCAGAGCTGCTAAGAGCAAAGAAAAAGGAGCACAGTAGATTCCTTCTTGCCCTAGTAGGGCTGGAGTCAATGGTTTTTTCTTTAAATCACTGTAAATCAACGGATAGAGAAAACAAGTAGCTAGAAAGCCGAAAGTCACCGTTAGATAGGCAATCTGAATCAGACCAACGACTGGATAGGTCAAGGCTGCCACTGCTATTCCCACATAAAGTACTGTCCAGCTTGGTGTTGCACTGGCTCTTTCCTCCACTCCAACAAAGCGACGAGAAAAATAAGCGATCAAAGCGAGATCCAAAATAAAAGAAAACCACCACAAAAGCTGGGCTAGGATAGGCATAGACGGAACTAGTCGCAAGACATAGGTCGAGAAAATCATCCCAGCCATAGGAAAAGTGGCCATCCCAGATAAAAGAGGGGGCTTGGTCAATTCTTGCTTGGTTTCTTCCCAATTAAAAAGATGAAGAATCAGAAAGAAAATACACAAAATTAAACCAGTCAGACTCAATAAATGCGACAGAACAGGCCAAGTATCCGCAATCAAGTTTCCTGCACCTGCCAAACCTAACAAACAACCAGAAAATACCAAGGGGAGTTTTTTCATGGCAACCTCCGTTAATCATATTATTATCAGTATAGCATAAAAGCCTTTAAAATAGCACAGAAAAATGAAGACTGGGTAGATCAGCCTTCATTTTTTATTTAGGATTCGAACTAGGCATAGGGTTGTAATTCTGGGTTAATAGGCGTATTGGCTAGGTTGTTAGCATAGTTGCAAAGGCTGGCTAAGCTGACACCGAGAACCACATCCAAGGCATTTTGTTGCGTGTAGCCAGCTTCCAAAAATTCAGTCAAGGCTTCATCTCCCACACGCCCTTTGGTATTGATGACCGCCAAGGTAAACTTAGCTAGAGTATCTAGTTTTGGATCTGTCTCAATTGGAGTACGGTTGCGGAGGGCTTGAAGAAGATCATCATTCATCTGGATTTGTTTGATTGAAAAGGCTGTGTGACCTGCGACGCAGAAAGCACAACCATTGGTTACGGCAGCTGTGATTTGCACTACTTCGCGTTCCACTGGTGTCAGGCTATTGCGACGGTTGATGGCTCCGACAGTTCGGTAGGCTTCAAGCGCGGTAGGAGCATTAGCCAAGAGACCGATTAGGTTGGGAATATAGCCATTGTTATCTTTTTCTACTGTTTCAAGAACTTCTTTCACTTCTGCTGGTGCTGATTCTACTGTGTGGATGGTAAATGTTGTCATAAGAAACCTCTTTTCATTTTATTGTCATTTAGTCTATCATAGAATTTTCCACTTGGATAATATATATTTTCAATCGCCTTGATAAGAAATATCTATGAAATGAAAAAATCACACTAAAAGTGTGATTGGGTTAGTGTTTAAAATACTTTTTAGTCTCAGCAATGACGACTGGCGACAAGACTAAGAGGGCAATCAAGTTTGGTAAAGCCATCAGGGCATTGACGATGTCTGCGATAATCCAAACCATATCCAACTCGATAAATCCTCCCAACAAGACCATGAGTACAAAGACTACACGGTAAAGCCAGATAAAACGAACACCGAAGAGAAACTCGAAACAACGCTCTCCGTAATAGTTCCAACCGAGGATTGTCGTAAAGGCAAAGAGCACAAGGAAAATAGTCAAAAGAGCAGGACCAAAGTGTGAAAAAACTGTTGAAAAGGCTGACTGGGTCAAGGCAACACCATTTAAATCTCCGCTCCAAACACCAGTTACTAAGATTGTTAGACCTGTCAGAGTACAGATAATCAAAGTATCAATAAAGGTTCCTGTCATGGAAATCAAGCCTTGCTCTACAGGCTCATTAGTCTTAGCTGCAGCCGCTGCAATGGGAGCTGAACCAAGACCAGATTCGTTAGAAAAGACGCCACGCGCCACACCATTTTGGATAGCCATCCGAATGCTGGCACCTGCAAAACCACCCACCGCAGCAGCTGGACTAAAGGCTGAAGTAAAAATGAGGGCAAGTGTGGCCGGGATTTTCTCGATATTAAAGAGAATAACTGTAAGAGTTCCTAAAATATAGACAATAGCCATAAAAGGAACCACTGCTGTCGAAACTTTTGATATGGATTTGAGGCCACCAAAGACGGCAATCCCTACAAAAATGGATAAAATCAGAGCTGTGATAGCTGGATCAACTTGAGCCGTATTTTGAATGGATTCTGTAATCGAATTGACTTGGGTAAAGGTACCAATCCCTAGAAGGGCTACCAATACACCCGCTAGGGCAAAGAAGATTGCAAGGGGACGCCACTTTTCTCCCATTCCTAAAAGAATGTAGTGCATGGGCCCTCCAGCTACAGCCCCATTTGCATCTTTAGTGCGATACTTGATAGCCAGCAAACCTTCAGCATACTTGGTCGCCATCCCAAAGAAGGCCGCCATCCACATCCAAAAGAGGGCCCCTGGTCCTCCAACCTTAATGGCTGTCGCGACTCCGATGATATTTCCCGTACCAACGGTGGCAGCTAGAGCTGTACAAAGAGCTGCAAAGCTCGACACATCGCCATGTCCCTTGTCCTTGGTAAAAATCAACTGAAAGGCCTTAGGGAGACGAGCCACCTGCAAAAGGCCTAGTCGGATGGTCAAATAGATACCTGTCCCGACCAATAAGATTAAGAGGGGAGGTCCCCAAACGAAAGCATCAAGCGCTTTTAGCAATTCTAACATATCCTACTCCTATCTTTCAACCCCAAAAGAAAGAGCACATGCAAGATACATGTACTCTGGAATGCCTAGATAAATGCAAAAAACGCTCTATCTTAGCTCTGTCCTTTTACCTGAGAGTTTGAGCAGTTACCTGCCTTGCCCCTTCGGTGCCTTTACGGTCTCTCCAGAGTTCCGTCCATTTACAGTCATGGAAAACAAACCTTTCTCCACTTCTATTAAACTTCATTCGGTGTTGGTATTTTATTTTTTATTATTCTACAAGAAAAGTTAGCCTTTGTCAATGTTTTCTATGAAAATTTTTAGTTTTCATTGCTTTTTTTCAGAAAGAGCGAATCCTTCTTCTCTCTATCCTTTAAAGGTCACAATGGTTGCTCCACTGCCTCCAGCATTCTGTGGGGCATAGCCAAAACTCTTGACATGCTTGTTTCTTTGTAGGTATTTGGTGACGCCCTCACGAATGACACCTGTTCCGATACCATGGATGATATCGACTTGAGCCATATTATTAAGCAGGGCTTGGTCGATAAAGACATCCAGCTCATTCATAGCCTCTTCGTACCGTTTGCCTCGGAGATCCAGTCTGGCTTGCGGGCCACGGCCAGAAGCACGTTTGACGACATTAACTTGTTTTTTCTTGACTGGGGCTTCTTGCTGAGCCTGAACAAGGTCAAATTCTTTCTCTTCCAAGGTCATCTTGATCAAACCGACTTGGGCTTCCCAACGGCCGTCCTTAAGCTGATTGGTCAAGGTTCCACGTTGGCCATAACTGAGAACCACGATATCATCTCCAACCTTTGGAGCTCGTTTTTTCTTGGCTTTTTGAAGGACCTTGTTTTTAGACAAGTCGACTTTTTCAGGGGCCAGTTTTTTCAGCTCAGCCTTGGCTTCAATGATTTCATGGGGTTTGAGTTGAGACTTACTGTGGAGGTTCTTGAGAATCTGGTCACTCTCACTTAGCGCTAGTTCCACAATCTCAGCAGCTTGTTCACGCGCCTTGTTGAGCTCAATTTCCTTTTCACGATTGAGTTCGTTGTAGAGCTTTTTAAGAGCTCGGTTCATCTTAAGGTTTTCTTGCTCGACCTCACGGATATTGTCCAAGCGTTTACGGCTTTCCAATGTTTGTTCTTCCAATTGTTCTATGATGCGGTTGACATCATTATCTTGGTTGACCTGCTGACTGGCATCCCCGACGATGACATCTGACAAACCCAGGCGCTTAGCAATTTCAAAGGCATTGCTTCGACCAGGAACTCCCTGCATAAAGCGATAGGTCGGACGCAAGCTGGCTGTATCAAACTCCATGCTGGCATTTTGCACAAAGGCTGTCTCAATACCGTAGGCCTTGAGTTCTGGATAGTGGGTCGTCGCCATAGTCTTGACCTGACGTAGACGAAGATCCTCCAAAATGGCCATGGCAAGGGCTGCTCCTTCCTGCGGATCGGTACCTGCCCCGAGTTCATCTAGCAATAAGAGCGAGTGCTGGTTGACCTTGCCAAGAATATCTACGATATTGGTCATGTGGCTGGAGAAGGTAGACAGACTTTGTTCGATAGACTGCTCATCTCCAATATCTGCGAAGATTTCTTCGAAAATACCGACACGGCTTCCCTTGTCAGCTAAAATGGGCAAGCCTGACTGGGCTATGAGTTGGGTCAAGCCCAAGGTTTTGAGCATGATGGTCTTACCACCTGTATTGGGACCTGTAATGACAATGGCCGTTAATTCCTTACCGAAGTGTACATCGTTTGCGACAGCATTTTTAACCAAAGGATGGCGAACATGAAGGAGCTGAATCTCTTGATTCTCTGAAAGTTGAGGAACAACTGCTTGTCTTTCTTGGATGAAACGCACCTTGGCACGAATCAGATCCAGATGGCCGATGATCCACGCGTCATTAGCAATCTCAGCGGCATGAGGGCGGACGCGTTCTGAGAGATCCTGTAGGATACGAATCATCTCATAGCGTTCGTCTGCTCGCAAACTAGCGATTTCTTCGCTCAGTTTCACGACCTCACGTGGCTCGATATAGACCGTGTTTCCGCTGGCAGAGATGTCATGAACAACACCTGCAATCTTATTACGATAGGTATTCTTGACGGGTAAGACTTGACGACCATTTCTGCTAGCGATTATCCCTTCCGTCAACATCTGCGCTTTTTGTTTAAGTAAGTCTTGCAAGACATCTCGAACTTGACTCTCGCTATCATGGATTTTCCGACGGATGCGTGCTAGCTCTTCACTGGCAAAATTTTCGATAAATCCTGCATCATTTAGGGCTTGAAGACTCCCTTGCAAATGTGGAAAATCATGCAGTTTTTCAAACCATCTCGTCAGCTGCTCCAAGCGTACATTTTCAAGATTGGCATAAAAACCTTGCAACTCTCTGCTAGCAAGCAAGACCCGTTTGAGGAGCAGGAACTCCTCAATATTGAGGTCCGCCCCCATCTCCAGACGCTTGCAAACAGCTGAAATCTCACGTGTCGCTAGGATGGTAAAGTGAGGTTGCTCCACAAATAGGGCTTGCATTTCCTCCATCTCTGTAAAGGCTTGTTTGATCTTATCCACCTTGGCAGTTGGAGCCAAAGCTTTTAGCTCCTCTAGTCCCTGTTCTGTCAGGATATGAGGTTCAAACAAGGCTTTGATTTTATTAAATTCTAAGGTTTCTAGTATTTTTGCATTCATATTCTTTCCTTGTATGCTTGTTTACAAAGTTATAGTAACTAGAGGTTTTGGACTTACCTCGTCCTAGTCGTCAAATCTGTAAACAAAGGGCTAGGAAAAATCCCGCCCTTTTTATCCGATTAAATTTGTCACCCAGAGTTGTTTGATAAAGTTTGTAGTGAAAGGGACACTTTGGATGATGTGTTTGGCTACTATACTTTTTTCAAGTGAATTTTGAACAGCTGCCATAGGTACCGTTGCAAGGATGGTCAGAGCCATTTGCAAGACAAATAAGGTTACCAATAGCGACAATAGGCCTGCTCCGATACGAAACCATTTGACATCTAGCTTTTTAGTTGGAATCAAGTGTAGGAACAAACCGATAAAACGTCCGATAGTGTAACAAATTCCGAAAACTAGAAGGTAGGCAAGACCCGCATAAAAGACCTTATCTAGCTGAAAAAGTTGGGCTGAAGGGAAGAAAAAGGTACCCTGTCCTTCCTGAGGATTGGCATAAGGGACAAGCAAGTGAAGTTGATCTCCCAGCGATTTATAAAACTGACTAGCAACAAAGGCTGAAATCACTGCAACGAGAAAATAATAAACTTGCAACACCAAACCTCTACGGTAGCCGATGTAAAAACCCCAAGCTAGAACCAGTAAGAGAAGGATCGAAATCATAGGGAGTCCTCAATCTTGCTCTGTTCTTGTTTGACTGCCACTAGCTTATTTCGAAGGTCTTTAAGCTCCTGCTCCTTATCGTCAAACTCAATCTCACGACTAAGCTGCGTCGATAGGCTGTTAATCGCTAAAAGGAGGGCAACGGTTTCATCATCCGCCCCAGGCATTCGTTCCTTAATTGCTTGGTATTTTTCAGTCGCAACCTTGGCAATTTCCTCCATAAAGAGGTTGTCATGCTCGGTTGTCAAGGTTAATGTCTTTTTCCCGAATGTAAACTTATATCGATTTAGATTTGCCATAAAATTCACCTCACGATATTATACCAAATTTCGCTAACTTTGTCAGTTTTTACCAATTCTCCTGCTTTTGTGGTACAATAGAGACTATGGCAAGTATCACACTCACACCAAGTGAACAGGAAATTCAGAGCTTTTTAAGTCAGTATCAGAAGGCTCTCGCTCCTAGTAAAAATCCCTATATTCGCTATTTTTTGCGACTGCCTCAGGCAACGGTTTCCATTTATACTTCTGGAAAAGTCCTCCTGCAGGGCGAAATGGCTGAGCAATACGCCAGTTTCTTTGGTTACCAAGTTCAACAAGAAAAAAGTGGACAAGATTTTCCTATGATTGGGACTGATGAGGTGGGAAATGGTTCCTACTTTGGTGGGCTTGCTGTCGTGGCTTCCTTTGTGACACCTGACCAGCACGACTTCTTGCGAGAACTCGGCGTAGGGGATTCAAAAACCCTGACAGACCAAAAGATTCGTCAGATTGCCCCTATCCTCAAGGAAGAGATCCAGCATCAAGCGCTCCTCCTTTCACCGAGCAAGTACAACGAAGTTATCGGAGAGCGTTACAATGCTGTTTCTGTAAAGGTTGCCCTTCACAATCAGGCTATCTTTCTCCTTCTCCAAAAAAGAGTCCAGCCAGAAAAAATCGTGATTGATGCTTTTACAAGTCCTAAAAACTATAACAAATACTTGGCGCAAGAAGCCAATCATTTTCCAAATAAGATCACTTTGGAAGAAAAAGCCGAGGGAAAATACATAGCTGTCGCAGTCAGCTCCATCATCGCGCGGGATCTCTTCCTCGAAAACTTGGAAAATCTTGGACGAGAACTAGGCTACCAACTGCCAAGCGGCGCTGGAACTGCTTCTGATAAGGTTGCTAGCAAAATCCTTCAAGCCTATGGTATGAAGGGGCTCAACTTCTGTGCCAAACTGCACTTTAAAAATACTGAAAAAGCCAAAGCACTTCTAGAAAGGTAAGTTATGAATTATTTTAAAACATTTCTAAAAGAGTGGGGACTTACGTTCCTTATCATTATACTAGTTGGTCTTAGTCGTCTCTTTCTCTGGACCAATGTCCGTGTGGAAGGACACTCTATGGACCCTACCCTAGCTGATGGTGAGATTCTCTTTGTCGTCAAACACCTCCCTATTAACCGTTTTGACATTGTAGTTGCCCATGAAGATGATGGAAATAAAGACATCGTTAAACGCGTTATCGGCATGCCTGGTGATACCATTCGCTACGAAAACGACAAGCTCTTTATCAACAATCAAGAAACCGACGAACCTTACCTAGCAGACTACCTCCAACAGTTTAAAAATGATAAACTGCAAAATGCCTATTCGGGGAAAGGCTTTGAAGGGGATAAGGGGGTCTATTTTAGAAGTCTAGCCCAGAAAGCTCAAGCCTTTACTGTCGATGTAAATTTCAACACCAGCTTCAGCTTTACCGTACCCGAGGGTGAGTACCTCCTCCTTGGAGATGACCGTTTGGTTTCCAGTGACAGTCGCCATGTCGGGACCTTTAAGGCCAGTCAAATCAAAGGAGAAGCCAAATTCCGTTTCTGGCCACTCAACCGTATCGGAATCTTTTAAAACCAGCAACCAGATGCTGTGATAGTCTTTTTGAGTTAGCTTTTAGGATTAGATTGCAACTTAGCAATATCTTGTATCAAGCCCTAAATCCAAGAAAAGCCTAACTGAGAGCTCTATCCCAGCTCTTTTTCTATCAAAAAGGAAACCTATGGAAGTTTATTTTTCAGGCACCATTGAACGCATTATTTTTGAAAATCCCAGTAATTTTTATCGCATACTCCTCCTAGATATCGAAGATACCAATGCGGAGGACTTTGACGATTTTGAAATCATCGTTACGGGAACTATGGCTGACGTGATTGAGGGCGAAGACTACACTTTTTGGGGGCAAATCGTTCAGCACTCCAAGTACGGAGAACAACTGCAAATCAGCCGTTATGAGCGGGCAAAACCAACTAAAAATGGGCTAGTAAAGTACTTTTCCAGTAGCCATTTCAAGGGAATTGGTCTCAAAACGGCTCAAAAAATCGTAGATAGCTATGGTGAAAATACCATAGACGAAATTCTGGAGCATCCTGAAAAACTGGAAAGCATTGCAGGACTCTCTGCCAAAAATCGTGAAGCTTTCCTCTCTACCCTCCGTCTCAACTATGGGACAGAGATGGTTTTGGCTAAACTTGCCAACTATGGGATTCCCAATAAACTGGCCTTTCAGATTCAAGACTTTTACAAGGAAGAAACGCTGGATATTGTCGAAAACTATCCCTACCAACTGGTTGAGGATATCAAGGGCTTGGGCTTTACCATTGCTGACCAATTGGCTGCCGAACTAGGCATCGAAAGTCAAGCTCCTGAACGCTTCCGTGCTGGCCTTGTCCACAGTCTCTTTCAAGGCTGCATGGATACGGGCGATACCTACATGGAAGCCCGAGATTTGCTGGAACAGACCCTGACTCTCCTCGAGTCTTCCCGACCAGTGGAATTGGACCCCAGCCAAGTTGCCCAAGAGCTTTCCTACCTCATCGAAGAAGACAAGGTTCAGCAGATTGATACCAAAATCTTTGATAACAGCCTCTTTTTCGCTGAGGAAGGCATTCGCAATCACTTGGTTCGTATCCTTGAGAAAGGAAAGCAGAAAAACCATGATTTGGAAACCATTCAAAAGCATATCGCTAGTGTTGAGGAAGAACTGGGTATTGAGTATGATAGCATCCAAAAACAGGCTATCTGTGACGCTATCCAGAACAAGGTCTTTATCCTAACAGGTGGGCCTGGTACAGGTAAGACGACTGTTATCAATGGGATTATCGCTGTTTATGCCCTCTTAGAAGGACTTGACCTCAGGAAAAAAAGCAACCTACCTATTCTTCTAGCAGCTCCAACTGGTCGAGCAGCTCGGCGCATGAATGAATTAACAAGCTTGCCTAGCGCGACCATACATCGCCATTTGGGAATGACGGGAGATGATGATACTAGTCATCTGGAAGATTATCTGGATGCTGACTTTATTATCGTGGATGAATTCTCCATGGTAGACACTTGGTTAGCCAACCAACTTTTCTCCAACATCTCTTCTAACAGTAAAATCCTCATCGTGGGGGATAGCGACCAGCTACCTTCTGTTAGTCCTGGACAAGTCCTTGCTGACCTGCTCCAGATACCCCTGATTCCGCAGACACGCTTGGAACGGATTTACCGTCAGAGTGAAGAATCAACTATCGTCACCTTGGCTAGCCAGATTCGACAAGGCATCTTGCCAGCTGACTTTACTCAAAAAAAAGCAGACCGCTCCTACTTTGAAATCGCGAGTGGCCATATCCCAGCTACCATTGAGAAAATTCTTGGTGCCGCCCTCAGAAGTGCCATTCCGGCTCGTGATATTCAGGTGCTAGCGCCTATGTATCGAGGTACTGCTGGCATTGACGCCATCAACCAACTCATGCAAGAACTGCTCAATCCTCAGCAAAAGGGGCAAGTTAGCTTTGAAGCAACTCAGTGTCACTATCGAACAGGGGACAAGGTCATTCACCTAGTCAACGATGCCGAAGTCAATGTCTTTAACGGAGACCTAGGCTACATCACAGACCTGATTCCTGGAAAATACACCGAGTCCAAACAAGACGAGATTGTCATTGATTTTGATGGCAATGAGGTCATCTACCCACGAAACGAATGGTACAAGATTCGACTAGCCTATGCCATGAGTATCCATAAGTCTCAGGGAAGTGAGTTCCCCGTTGTCATCCTACCCATCACCAGTTCCAGCAAGCGCATGCTGGAGCGCAATCTCATCTACACAGCTATCACACGTGCCAAGAGCAAGCTTATCCTTCTTGGTGAATTACAAGCCTTTGACTATGCAGTCAAGCATATCGGGACTGCCCGCAAGACCTATCTGATTGAGCGTTTTCAGGACCTGATAGAAAAGACTGACCAAACCAACCCAGCCCCTAGCGAAACGACAAATCATGAGAATTCTCCTCTATCCTACATCCTCACTGAGGAAAACTGGTCTAGCATCCCAGCAATGATCGGGATTACAGATGCAGACCTCAAAGAGATTTTTGGAAAATAGATCATAAGAAAGCCCACCTAATCAGGTGGGCTTTTTCTCTTTCAAGATTATTTTACTGTTGCTGTATTTGTGATCAATTCAACAGCTTTTTTGATTGCGATATCGTGTTTCAACATATCAGCTGAAAGCAAGTTTTGAACTTGTGCAACTTCCATGTTGTAAGTTGCAGCCAATTGTTCAATTTCTTTTTGGATTTCTTCTTCAGTAGCGTCAAATCCTTCAGCTTTGGCAACTGCTTCGATTACAAGGTTAGTCTTAGTACGTGACTCAGCTTCTGCTTCGTATTGTTTGTGAAGGTCTTCTTGAGTAGTTCCAGTGATTTGGAAGTACATGTCAGGATTGATACCTTGACGTTGCAAGTTTCCAAGGAATTCATTTACTGAACGGTGAACTTCTTCGTGGATCATTTCTTCTGGAAGTTCTACGATTTCAGCGTTTTCTACAGCTTTATCGATTGCTGCACCTTCAAGGGCATCTTTGTATGCTTCTTCTTTCGCAGCAGTCAATTCTTTGCGGTATTTTTCTTTCAATTCAGCAAGTGTTTCCACTTCTTCGTCAATGTCTTTTGCAAGTTCATCGTCAAGAGCTGGAACTTCTTTTGCTTTTACTTCGTGGATAGTTGTCACGAATTTAGCTTCTTTACCTGCAAGATCTTCTGCTTGGTAGTCTTCTGGGAATGTTACGATAACGTCAACAGTTTCGCCAGCTGAGTGACCTACCAATTGGTCTTCGAAACCAGGGATGAATTGACCTGATCCAAGTCCAAGTGAGAAGTTTTCACCTTTTCCACCGTCGAACTCAACACCGTTGATAGAACCAACGAAGTCAATGACAACAGTGTCGCCATTTTCAGCAGCAGCTTCCTTGATAACCAATTCAGCCAAGTTGTTGCGTTCGCGTTCGATACGTTCTTCAACGTCAGCGTCTGTTACTTCTTTTTCTACATCTACTGATACTTCAAGGTTTTTGTAGTCGCCCAATTTTACTTCAGGTTTTGTCACGACTTCAGCAGTGATGACCCAGTCTTGACCTTTTTCCATTGAAGTTACGTCAATTTTTGGTTGCGCAACTACTTCAAGACCAGCTTCTTTTACAGCTGCCTCATAAGCATTTGGCAAAAGAGCGTTCAACACATCTTGGTAAAGTGTTTCTTCACCAAATTTTTTATCAAAGATAGGACGTGGAAGGTGACCTTTACGGAAACCTGGAACGTTAAGAGTTTTCTTTACTGAATTGAAGACACGATCCACTTCTGGTTTGATTTGGTCTTGAGAGATAGTGAAAGTCAAGACACCACGGTTTGTTTCTTTGTTTTCAAATGATACAGACATTCTGTCATTTCTCCTTAAAATTTTTTAAATACAGTCTATTATAACATAAACGAGCGACTTTTTTCAAGTCATGAACGCGCTTTTCAACAATGCTAAAGGTACTTGCTGGCTTCCTTGATACTAAGTTCAGCCATTCTTTTCTTATTTTTTTCAATAAAACGTGCTACCCATTCGGGATTGGTTTTAGAGTAGTCTCTTAGAGCCCAGCCGATGGCTTTATTGATAAAAAATTCTGTCTGGCCCAGATTGTTTAGTAGGATCTTTTCCATCAGTTGGACATTCGTTTTCTCTTTTCTTAACAGCTGGTGGTGAATAGCGACTCGTATCAGCCAGATATTGTCTGATAGGCTCCATTTTAAAAGTACTTCTTCAAGTTCCGAATGGTCGGCTACCAGACTTCCCACAACTCGGTCTAGGATATCTACCGTGTCCCACCAAGACTTGGTCACGACTAGATGCTCAAGCTTAGGCAAATCATCCTTCGTTAGATAAGACTGCATGGCTTTCAAATAGTTGGCCGCCACATATTGGTATTCTCTAGGCTCCTTTTCCCAGCAAGTGTCTACAAAATCCCAATCGATGACCTTTGTTTTTTTCGCACTTGGAAAGTATTTTTTATAAAGGACATTTCTTTCAGGACCTGCAATACCTAGAAAGGAAAATTGGTGGCGCATATAGGCCTCCATGGAGCCTGCTTTTTCAGGATTTTTTGCCGCTTCTAACTCTCCAAGTAAATCTACAAGACTCATCTAAAAGTCCTCCTGCCCTACCAAGTGGTGCTGAAAGGCATAGACTGCAGCCTGAGTGCGATCACCGACCTCAAGCTTGGCTAGGATGTTGGACACATGGGTCTTGACCGTCTTGAGTGAGATGAAGAGTTCGTCTGCGATGCGCTGATTTTCGTATCCCTTAGCGATGAGTTGAAGCACATCTCGCTCACGCGCAGTCAGATCCTCATGAAGTTCGATATGATTGCGGTGATATTCGACCTTCTTGCTGACCTCTTGCTCAATGGCCAACTCTCCTGCAGCAACCTTACGGACAGCATGGAGTAGTTCATCTGCACTGGAAGTCTTGAGCATATAGCCCCTAGCACCAGCGTTCAAGACCGGCATGATTTTTTCATTGTCCAAATAAGAGGTGACAATTAATATCTTGGCTTCGGGCCATTCTTTGAGGATGGCCAAGGTTGCATCAATACCATTCATCTCAGGCATAACAATATCCATGACAATGACATCTGGACGCAGTTTCAAGGCCAAGGAAATCCCTTGGACACCGTTAGCCGCCTCGCCCACAACTTCCACATCGTCTTGGAGATCAAAATAGCTTTTCAAGCCCAATCGGACCATTTCATGGTCATCTACCAGTAAAATTTTCATCTTTACTCCTTTATAATTCCTTGTCTAGTAGGGGAATACGGATATCAACCGCCAGTCCTTGCTTAGGTGCTGTCAAGAGTTGAACAGTTCCTGCCATATCTTCGACCCGCTCCTTGATGTTTCGCAGTCCATAACTCAAGTCATCTAAGCTCCCTAATTGGAAACCAATCCCATTGTCCACCACTTTTAGTTGCAATTCAACATCTGTCTGATAGAGGTAGACATCCAAGCAAGATGCCTGGGCATGGCGAAGGGTATTGCTGATCAACTCCTGCAATATGCGGAAGATATGCTCTTCGATTTTTTTAGGCAATTTAGACACATTTTGCTTGAGACTAACCTTGAGATCACTCTTGTCCTCAAGCTCTTTTAAGAGGATTTGAATCCCCTCAACCAAACTCTTCTCTTCCAACTCAACTGGTCGCAAATGCAAGAGCAAGACCCGTAGATCTTTCTGGGCTGTCTCTAGGATGGCTGCGACACTCTGCAACTGGATCTGCATCTTTTCTCTATCCAGCTTCAAAGCCTGCTGACTGACACCTGATAAAATCATATGCGCCGCAAACAACTCCTGACTAACCGTATCATGTAAGTCACGTGCTATCCGCTTCCGTTCTTTCTCGATGATTGCTTCTTCCTTGACTAGGCCTTGATTTTCAGCCTTTTGAACAGCCTCTGTCAAGAGGTTAAGCTTGCCAGACAAGGATTGGAAACTAGCATCCAAATCTGGATCTGCAAAAGAAACCACCTCTTTTCCTGCTAGCAGTCGCTTGAGATTGACCTGCATTTTTCTGCGAGAAACTTCTTCCATCACGCGCCAAAAAAGGACAAAAAAGAAGCTCATGGAAAGGCTAAAGACCAAGACTAAGAAGATTAACTTTTCTGTTTTCTCGATATCTTGTATCAAATAGGACCAATCCAGTTCAAAAATATCAAGCAGACTATTGGTCAAAAAGAGGATAAAGAGGAAAGAAGTCAGTCCGATTAATAGATACGATTGCTTTTTCATCCTCTGACCACCTCCACATCACCAACCATACTGGTTAGGAAAATTTTGACGCTCTTGTTACTCTTGAGATAGTCTCTGGTTTCCTGATGATAGTGTTCATTACGAAGTGCTCGCTTGGGTTGATGGAGGAAGGTTAGATCTCCATAGAGGCAGTTGACACTGAGACTGATCTCCACATCTACGGGTACAATAATCCTAGTCGTTCCGACCATCTTTCTAAGGATAATGACATTGTCATGATTGGTTAGGATAACTCTTTCTAAATGAATGGTGTCCTTGCCCATGAGGCGAAAGAGATTGATATCATCAAACTGGCAGGTCTGGTGACTAGAGAAATGATGGAGATTGCCAAACCAGCGATTCTTTTCATTTTTAACCGTCACCACCTCTTCAAAGACCAAGTCGGTCTCCTCTCTTTCTTGGTTCATCATTGGGTAAAGAAGAAAGAGACTATAGATAACTGCCACAAAGATGGCTAAAATCACAAAGGGATTGAGCATGACGATGAAAAAGAAAAGAATGGTAGCCACAAGGAGGAAAACGTTGTTGCCCTCTTTACCTGTATAATAACGAAGTAAAAGCAAAAAGAGGAATAGAATCAGCAGAAAACGCGAAAAATGCTCTGATACCATCAAAATCAGAGCTCCCGTCAACAGACAGGCTTCAATAAATAAAAAGATTTGAAATTTTTTCATAGCTGCATCCTCTCTTTTCTATTTTATCACAATTCAAAAAAGTCACCTCGGTCTGAGGATGGAAAAAAGGCGGTGGTTACGCCTTTTTCATCTGATCATTTGCTTCTTTGAGTTTGCCATAAAGAATGTAGTCAACTTTTTGCAGATCCGCTATGGTGGCACAATTAAGGGCACACATGATCAAACGTAAATCTTCTTTCCATCCTTGGACAATGCTAATCACTTCCTCGACCGAGTAGGTTTCGACCAATTCTAGAGCGGTTCGTGACAATCCCACAGCCTTGGCTCCAAAGACGAGACATTTGATAATGTCGAGTGGATGGCGAACCCCTCCACTGACCAAGAGTTCGACCTTGTCTTTCCAGTCTTGGGCATTGAGAAGAGCTTGCATAGTGGATTGTCCCCATTGATTGAGGTAGTCACGCTGACCACTGCGACGGTTTTCGATATAGGCAAAGCTGGTGCCACCACGACCTGACAGGTCAACAGTTCGAACACCCAGTTCATAGGCTCTTTCGATGGTCTTGGCATCCATCCCAAAACCCACTTCCTTTAAAACGATAGGAACAGGGATTTGCTTGCTGTAGTCTGCCAAATGCGATTGCCAGCTTCTGAACTTTCTTTCTCCCTCCGGCATGAGCAATTCCTGCATAACATTGACATGCACTTGCAGAAGAAGAGGATTCATCTCTTGCACAGTCTGAAGTCCTAACTCAACAGGCTTGTCCAATCCAATATTGGTTCCAAGAAGGAGCTTTGGATGGCTAGATTTGACAGAAAAAGAGTCATCTGTAGGATTTTTTAGGGCTGCACTATAAGAGCCTGTCACAAACAAAATCCCACAGGCTTCTGCCACCTGAGCTAGTTTTTGATTGATTTCTTTACCTTTTTCGCTCCCACCCGTCATGGCATTGATATAAAAAGGAAAATCCCACTTTCGACCTGCAAATTCTGTCGAAAGATCGATTTCATCTAGGTCATAAAGCGGTAGCGAAGAGTGGATTAACTCAACCTCATCAAAACTATTATAGGAACTTTTCTGCTCAAGGGCATAGCGGATATGCTCGTCCTTACGATTTGTCGTCATGTCCTATCCTTTCTTGGTATAAGAGCTCAATCCCCAGATCGGCCCAACGATTTTTTAAAGCTTCAGTTGATTGCTCATCAAAACTCAAGGCAATGCCACAGTCACCACCACCAGCTCCACTGCTTTTGGCAACGGCTTGCAAACCTTGGCTGGCTTCTTTCAGCTGTCTAAGCGAAGGCGTGTAAATATCTGGGCTCAAGCCTTCTAAAAGTTGACTGGCTGTTTCCATCTGCTTGATGATTTCTTCTGCTTTTCCTTGTTCTAAAGCTTCTACCAAAGCAGACACCGTCGCTTTTGAGGAAGTTAAAAAATTCTGATTGATGTTTTGCTTGATTTGCTGAACCATTTGACTCGATACAGCCACTTCCTTAGTCCATCCCACTAGGAAATCACATTCTAGACCTGGTTTCACTTGTGAGATAGAAAAGCCCCAATCACGCTCCAAAACTGTCGCAAAGTTTTCTTCTTCCAACCAAGCAGCTATCTTCTTTCGATCAAAAGACTGGTAGAGAACCAAATCCTCTGCCACGATACAGGCAAGATCTCCCATAGAGCCATTGTCGCCTCGCTTGAGCAAGACCGCGCTAGCCAGCTTGAACAAGAGTTCCTGATCAACCGTAATATCATACAGAGCCAGCAGCGCCTTGATCACCAAGACAACGACGCTACCACTAGAACCCAGACCAAACTTTTTTCCTTTGCGTTCCATTTTCCCACAGATTTCCAAGGAAAAAGGTCGCAAGGTCTTCCCACGAACAGCGAGGAAGTCATCCATCAAAGCGATCGTTTCTTGAATCAAGCTATAGGCAGGATTTGGCGTCAAGTCCACTGCGAAATCAAACATATCTGAGTAGATACGGTAGTTATCAGAAAAGGCAATCTCAGCCCTCATATAGATGGGGATGGCCTTTATTAAGGCTAACTGTCCTGACTCTAAAATAGCATACTCCCCTGCCAAATAAAGCTTTCCGCAAGTTTTAACAGCAATCATCTTGGCTCAAATCCTTTGTTTTTGACACAATCAAGCGATAATGTTGACCGAAGATTTCTGATAAATGCTCCAAGTCTCCCTCTTGACAGAGGACCTTGACATTTGGACCGGCATCCATGGTAAAGTAACAGGCTTCCCCCTGCTCACGGAGCTGGCGGACAAAGTCCATGGCCTCATAAGTCGCATCTGTGAGATAAGAAAAGGCTGGACTAGCAGTTTTGGTCGTAGCATGCATAGCGAGGGCATTTTTCTCAGTCAATTCCCCAACCTTGGCAAAATCATTCTCTTTGAGATAGTGCAGCATATCCTGATAATCCTTCTCAGACTGACGTACCCAGTCGTCAAAAGTCGTCGAGGTTTCCACACAGAGTTTCATCCCATCACGGCTAGAGATTGGTTTTTTCTTGTCCTCTAGCACCAACATGATCATAGCTAGTTTCAAGTCTGTTTCAACAGGGTAAATTTCTCCACTATCCTTGTCCCAGGCACCGAGTGGTCCATAAAAACTACGAGAGGAAGAGCCTGAGGCAAACTTCGCTTCCTGCGCTAACTGACTCCGATCCAAACCAAGCTGGAAATAAGAATTGCAAGCCTTGACTAAGGCAGACAAACCACTAGAACTGGAGGACAAACCCGCTGCGGTCGGCATGTTGTTTTGGGTATCGATACGGACAAATCCCTCACCTTCTGGACGGTAACGATTGATAATCTTGCTCATTTTGGCATGCTCAGCCTCATTTTGGAGCTGACCATTGATATAAAATGCATCAGCAGTCGCATCCGTCGGTAGAGGTGACAAGGTCGTCTCTGTGTACATATTTTCCAAAGTCAAAGAGATGCTGCTAGTAGCAGGAACCATCTCTTTTTCTTTTTTCTTTCCCCAGTATTTGATAATGGCAATATTTGCGTAGGAACGTACTGTTACAGGTTTTCGATCCATGTCTGAACAGCTCCTTTCTCTTCTAATCGTTTTGCTAGTTCTTGTGCTTGATCTAGAGTAGCTACCAAGGCTATGATACAGCCTCCTAGCCCACCACCACTCATCTTGGCGCCAAGTGCACCATGGCTCAGAGCCGTTTCAACGAGGGAATCCGCCTCAGGGCTACTAACACCAATTTCTTTTAGATGTAAATGTGCCTGACTGAATATTTGTCCCAGTTTTTCAGCATCTTTTTGTCTAATCGCATCTTCTGCCTGCTGGGTCAATTCTCCCAAAGCATGCAAAAACGGTAGGGCATCCTTCCCCTTGCTTTGAACCACTTGGATGGCTTCACGAGTGTGACCATACACGCCCGTATCTGCAATCACCAGATAGGCTGATAAGTCCATGTTTAATTCTGTAAAGCCGACATTCTTGATAAAGCGAATAGGTTGGTCACTGAGACAGGTCTTGGCATCCAAACCACTCGGATTCATATGGGCAATCATCTCTGCTCGATTGACCAAAATTTCTAGTACATCATGAGGCAGTTCTGCTTGATAGTAGTCAAAAACAGCTCGAATGGCTGCTATGCTGATAGCTGCTGACGAACCCATCCCCCGTTTTTCAGGAATAGCTGAGTCAATCTGACAACGAATGCAAGCATCCTTGATATTTAGATGCTCAAGCGAAGCATACACCGCCATAGACAAGGTATCCTCCTCGTAAAGACGCCATGGACTTTCAGCAGGGACCACCTTACAAGTCACCTCCACCTCTATAAGAGGCAGGGAAATGGCAGGATAACCGTAAACGACAGCGTGCTCTCCTATTAAAATAATCTTACTATGTGCCTGACCGACACCAACTTTTTTTGTCATTTTTTCCTTTTTGCTAGACGAAAAGACCGTCTCATTTTTCATACAAGTATTTATTCTTTCCTATCTATTTTATTATATTTTTACAAAAAAAGCGATTGTTTCCTTCACAATCGCCTCTTTCATTATTGAACCCATTCGCCATTATAGTTGACGTAGTAGCCATCTACAGTGGTATTCACTGCTAAAGCACCTGAGCTATAAGCGTAGTACCATTTGCCATCGACCTGGAACCAGCCTGTCTTCATATCTCCATTGCTTGCATGGAGATAATACCAAGTCGAACCATCTTTCACCCAGCCAGTTGCCATGGCTCCTGATGAACGAAGATAGTACCACTTGTTACCAAGGTATTGCCAGCCCGTTTTCATATCTCCATTTTGAGCATCTAGATAATACCAAGTGGAGCCTTCTTGATACCAGCCAGTTGCCATGGCTCCTGATGAACGGAGATAGTACCACTTATTACCAAGATATTTCCAACCTGTCTGCATAATACCAGTTGTTGGATCTAGGTAGTACCAAGTCGAATCATCGTTTATCCAGCCACGCGTTAGTTCTCCGACCTTTAAACTGTTGATACGAGATTCGAATCCGCCATCCTTTTGTAAATAATACCAATGACCCTCGTCATATGCCCAACCAGTTTTTAAGGTGTGATAACTTCGTTGGTCTTCAAAATAATAGACTCGTTTCTCTGCTGGGCTATCATATTGTTCCCCATGATATTTATCGATATTTGTATCAGTTTTTGCTTCTAAAACTTGCTTACCAACAAACTCTTGTAGTACGCCATCTTGATTAAAGTAGTACCATCTTGACATTGGCATATATTCTAATCTGATACCATTTGGGTAAGGACCAATTGTACTACCTTTATCTGGCATGGGAATATACTGCCATCCAACAACCATCTCACCTGATACATGATCAAAATAATAGTACTTGCCATCAATCACTCTCCAGGCCGTTTCTTTGATCTCACCCTTCTTGTAGTAGGTTCTACCATTTTCTTGGACAAATTGCCAGCCTTCTGAATCAGCATCATCCGCCAATACGGTACTTGTCGCTAGCAAAGTAAAGAAAAAGACAGCTAGAGCAGCTTGCAACATTTTTTTCAAAAATTTCATTAGATCTTTCCTCCTGCAAGAATTATATTAAGAATTAAATTGTATGTCAATATGACGGCCTTAAAATCATGTATAGTAGATTGAATCTAGAATCGTACAATATCGCTTCTAAAATATAGTCAATTGAAACAAGCACAAGACAAAAGAGCCTCGAAAAAAGTATTACAACTTGGTAATACCTTTTTGAGGTGCTTTTTGATATGAGCCCATGTTTTCTCAATAGGATTGTACTCAGGTGAGTAGGGAGAAAGAGGTAAAAGTTTATGCCCAAACTCTTCACACAAGAGTTCTAGCTTACCCATTCTATGGAATCTTGCATTATCCATAATAATAACTGATGGTGTATTTAATATTGGTAAGAGAAACTTCTGAAACCAAGCTTCAAAAAAGTCGCTCGTCATTGTTTCTTCGTAAATCATTGGAGCCATTAATTCACCATTTGTTAGCCCTGCAACCAAAGAAACCCTCTGATATCTTCTTCCAGATACTTTACCTCTTATTAACTGGCCTTTTAATGAGCGACCATATTCTCGATAAAAATAAGTATCGAATCCTGTTTCGTCAATATAAACAGGTGCTAAATGCTTTAAACTATTAAAACTTTTAAGAAATAAAGCTACTTTTTCTGGGTCTTGTTCATAGTAGGTGTGGCTCTTTTTTCGAGTGTAGCCCATAGCTTTGAGAGCATAGTGGATGGTAATTGGATGCCAGCCAAATTCAGAAGCTATTTCAGTCAAATAAGCGTCTGGATTGTCAGTAAGATAGTTTTTAAGTCTATCTCTATCAACTTTTCTTGGTTTTGTTCCTTTTACTTGATGGTTTAGCTCTCCTGCTTTCTCTTTCAGTTTTAACCAGCCATAAATGGTATTACGTGAGATTTGGAAAACGTGTGATGCTTCTGTTACACTACCTGTTCGCTCACAATAGCAGAGAACTTTTTTACGAAAATCTATCGAATATAATATAAGAATATTATACCATATTATGTGCTATTTTTGGTTCATTTTACTATAAATTTTTAACATTTCAAAGATCTGTAAGACTGACATTTCACCATTTTCCTAATCCATCAAAAAAACCGTAAGAATTTCTTCTTACGGTTTTTCTAGCAAGCTCATAGAATCAAGATTCTCAAGTTTGCTTTATCCGAGTAATATTTTACTCTTCTTCCTTGCGTTTTTTAGCGAGGAGAAGTCCACCTGTCGCTGCTGCAAGTAGTGCTAGACCAAGTGAAGCATTAGATTGCTCTGTACCAGTATTTGGCAATTCTTTCGCTCCAGCTTTCTTAGCTGATTGGTTAGCAGCTGACTCTTTAGTTGCTTTCTTAACAGTATTCTCACTTGCAATTACTGCTACTGAACCATCTGGGAAGGTTACTGTGGCTGTACCATCGTTGCCTACTTCTACCTTGCTTGCTGTTGGGTT